>QQUM01000547.1 GCA_008501545.1 Calditrichota bacterium | reverse complement strand
TAGGCTTCTAGGGCCCATACTTCCATCTCACCAAATCGCTGTCCACCAAATTGGTCTTTACCACCAAGAGGCTGCTGTGTGATAAGGGAGTATGGTCCGATAGAACGGGCGTGAATTTTATCTTCAACCAGATGAGACAGCTTAAGCATATAGATATAGCCGACCGTAACTTTTGATTCAAGGTATTCACCAGTTCGACCATCGACTAATGTTGCTTTGCCGCTTTCAGGCAAATTTGCCTTTCTAAGCTCTTCAACAAGTTCAGAATAACTTGCACCATCAAATACTGGAGTAGCGTATTTTATGCCTAGTTTACTGGCAGCCCATCCAAGTTGAGTTTCAAATATCTGTCCGAGATTCATACGTGAAGGCACACCCAATGGATTTAATACAATATCAACAGGTGTTCCATCCTCGAGATAAGGCATATCTTCAATTGGGACAATTTTTGCGACTACACCCTTGTTACCGTGACGCCCTGCCATCTTGTCACCAACCTGCAGTTTACGTTTTTTAGCGACATAAACTTTTGCAAGTTGCACTATACCAGGCGGCAATTCATCACCGACAACAATTTTCAATTTCAACCGATCGAATTCTTCGTCAATATCCTCGACTCTTTGCAGATAAGCACGTACGATTTCAACGGCAAGTTCGTTTTCACTCTCACTTTGTGTAAAGCCGATGTTTAAGTCAACTGCAGTCACATCAATAGATTTCAGAACATCTTCATCAAAAATGACATTTTCATTTAAAATAAAGCTTTTGTCTATTTTACTTTGGACTGCCAGAGACTTATGCCCACGAAGTACGATATCCAGCTTGGTGTAAAGAAGTGATTTAACGCGTTGTCCTTCTTTCTCTTTCCACAGTTCAAGCTTTTCTAATTCAATCTTGTCCTGTTTCTTCGTTTTGGCATCTTTCTTTTTGCGAGAAAAAAGCTTTGTGTCAATTACGATTCCATTGAGTCCAGGAGGTGCCTTTAAGCTTGCATCCTTAACATCACCGGCTTTCTCTCCAAAAATAGCTTTCAGCAATTTTTCTTCCGGTGTTGGGTCGGTTTCACCTTTTGGTGTTACTTTACCTACGAGAATATCACCGGGCTGCACCTCTGCACCAATCCGAATAATGCCATTTTCATCCAAATTCTTGGTTGCTTCTTCACTTACATTTGGAATTTCCCGGGTGAGTTCTTCCTCACCACGTTTTGTATCGCGAACCTGTAATTCATATACATCGATATGGATTGATGTATAAACATCTTCACGAACAACCCTTTCAGAAATAACAATAGCATCTTCGAAATTATAACCGCGCCAAGGCATGAAAGCGACGAGTACATTACGACCAAGCGCTAACTCACCATTTTGGGTAGCAAATCCATCTGCCAGAACCTGTCCCTTTTCAACTTTTTGTCCAGGAACGACTACGGGCTTCTGGTTGATGCATGTATCTTGATTTGAGCGCATGAATTTCGTCGTTCTGTAACGAAACAAACCGTCCTCAGAAAAACTCAGCATACTCTCACGGTCATCATCAGACACATTTCTATCTTGTCGAACAACAATTTCGTCTGCGCTTACACTTTCAACAACACCATCTACATCTGAAACGATTAGGGCACGAGAATCTCTGGCTACCTTTGACTCCATACCTGTGCCAACCATGGGTGAATCAGGTTGCAACAATGGAACGGCCTGCCGTTGCATATTTGAACCCATCAATGCACGGTTTGCATCATCATGTTCAAGGAATGGAATGAGTGATGCCGCCGCAGATACGATTTGATTCGGAGACACGTCGATATAGTTTACGTTTTCCGGTGTCTCGAGTGGAAAGTCACCCTTACTTCTGGCTTTCACCCGCTCATTTATAAATACACCGGAATCATCCAGTGGAGCATTCGCCTGTGCGATAATGAAGTTATCTTCATCATCAGCAGTCAAATACTCTATCTCATTCGCAACTGTACCCTTTTTAACAGGTCGGTATGGGGTTTCAATGAATCCAAAATCGTTAATTCGAGCATATGTCGTTAGCGATGAAATCAAGCCAATATTTGGCCCTTCAGGTGTTTCAATTGGGCACAAACGGCCGTAATGCGTATAATGAACATCTCGAACTTCAAATCCCGCTCGTTCACGCGTCAAACCTCCTGGTCCAAGAGCTGAAAGGCGTCTTTTGTGTGTCATCTCTGAAAGTGGATTCGTTTGATCCATAAATTGAGATAACTGACTTGTACCAAAAAAGGTATTTATGACCGATAGAATCGTACGGGCATTAACTAAATCTTGAGGTGTTAGTTTTTCACTGTCTCGCAGATTCATTCGCTCTTTGATAGTACGCGCCATGCGTGACAACCCAACACTCATCTGTGCCGAGAGTTGCTCACCAACTGTCTTAATACGCCTATTCCCGAGGTGATCGATATCATCACTTGATCTCTTGCCAAGACGCATTTCCATAAGATAATGAATGATTTTGATCAAGTCTTCACGTGTTAATACCGCATCCTGGACATCAACATCAAGGTTGAGTTTTTTATTTAAGCGGTAACGTCCGACCTCACCTAAATCATATCGTTTCGCATTAAAGAAAAGCCGTTCGAGAAAATTTCTTGCTGTATCAACATCAGGTGGATCACCAGAACGTAAATTTCGATAGATAAATTCTAATGCCTGTTCCTCATTACGAGTCACATCTTTACGCAGGGTGTTACTAATCAGCTCAGGTCCCAAAGAACTCTCATGGAGCAACAACGACACGGATTCAACACTGGACTGAGCTATCTTTTCCAGGTTTTCTTCATCCAGGGTTTCATGCGCCTGAACCAGCAATTCCCCTGTTTCCATATCGATAACGTCCTCAATCACGACTCGTCCAAGGTATTTTTTACCTTTTAGATTTTTGATTGCGACCTTTTCAATAAGTCCAAACAAGGATAGAATTGTAGGATTTTCGGAATATCCGAGCGCACGCAACAACGTCGTTACTGGAAATTTTTTACGACGATCGATATACACAAAAAGCATATCATTTATATCCGTCGTAAATTCAATCCATGAACCACGTAAGGGAATAATACGGGCTGAATGCAATTTAGCACCGTTCGGATGATCTGCCTCATCAAAAAACACACCCGGAGAACGATGCAATTGGCTGACTATGATACGTTCAGCGCCATTAATAACAAAAGTTCCGCGATTCGTCATAAACGGTAAATTCCCAAGATAAACAAACTGTTCGGTTGTTTCTTTGAAATCGCTATCAGACTTCGCGTCATCTTTTGCAGAAAGGCGTAACTTGGCTTTGAGAGGAGCTGAATAGGTTATACCACGTTCCTGACATTCAGCAACACTGGATTTGGGATGCTCGACGTAATACTCAACGAACTCCAGCAAAAAATTTTCCCGACTATCAACAATCGGGAAAATACTTTTAAAAACCGCCTCTAGGCCTTGATCCTTTCTTTTATTAGGCGCCACATTTGCCTGAAGAAATTCTTCAAACGATCGTAACTGAATATCAAGTAAATCAGGTAAATCGATTATAGATTTCAGTTTCGAAAAACTTATTCGCCTGTTAAAAGGGCCATTGTAGGTCATGCAAAAACCATCCTCTGGCAATTGGTTTTAGGATTATTTTACTTCCACAGTAGCGCCAACTTCTTCAAGTTTGGCTTTGATTTCATCTGCTTCTTCTTTGGATACAGCTTCTTTTACCGGCTTAGGAGCAGAGTCAACCAATTCTTTCGCTTCTTTTAATCCAAGACTGGTAATTGTACGAACAACTTTGATAACCTGGATCTTTTTGTCACCAGCACCAGCCAAGATTACATCAAATTCTGTTTTTTCTTCTGCTGCTTCTGCAGCGCCACCACCTGGAGCAGCACCAGCTACAGCCATAACAGGCGCAGCAGCACTCACACCAAAGCGATCTTCCAGAGCTTTTACCAACTCGTTTAGCTCTTTAACGGACATGTTTTCTATTGACTCGATGAAGCTATCGAGTTGACCATTCGTTTCTGCGGCCACGGCGATTCCTCCTTGGTCTCATTGTATTGTTTTCAAGTTAACGGAAATTGTATTTCAAGCTGCAAGCAGCCTAATGATTTTCTTTCTTTTCACGAATAGCGTCCAGCACCGTAACAAATTGGCGAAGGACACCAGCAAGAGTATTAACGAGTCCCGAGACCGGGCTATTTAAACTACCGACAAGTTTCGCAAGCAACTCTTCCCTTGTCAGCCATTTCGAAATACTATCAACTTCACTTCCGGGTAAAACATCCCCTTCGATCATGCACGCCTTAACTTCAGGCTTTTCATGTTCTTTCAAAAAAGAAGTCAGAATCCTGGCAGGTGTTGCAGGATCTTCATATCCCAGCGCCACTGCAACCGGTCCACGAAAATGCTCAACAAGATCCTCTTGTCCGGCTTTTTTCGCACCAAATTTAGCCAGAGTATTCTTAACGACTAGATATTCGACATTTTCCTTCGTAAACCGCCTACGCAGGTCAGTTATATCTTCAACACTCAAACCAGAAAAGTCTGTGAGGTAAACACCTTTTGCGCTGGTTAATTTTTCAGACAGTTTTTCTACTTCCGCAACCTTTTCAGGACGCGGCTCTCGTGTGTATGTTTGCATAATACTATCGCTTTCGATTGCAGCACTTTATTTAAACTAGTGAATTTCTATCTAGACGAATCCCAGGCCCCATCGTACTTCCGAGAGTAACACTTCGCATGTACTGCCCCTTTGCAGCCGGGGGGCGAAGTCGCTGAACAACCTCAAGAAATGAACGAACATTCTCTTCCAGCTTTTCAGAATCAAAAGAAGCTTTGCCAACACCTACATGCAGAATACCATATTTATCAACCCGGAACTCAATTTTTCCAGCCTTAACTTCTTTAACGGCCTTCTCAACCTCCATTGTTACGGTTCCGGCCTTTGGATTCGGCATTAAACCACGTGGACCAAGAATCCGGCCCAATTTTCCTACCTGAGCCATAACATCAGGCGTGGCAATCATCACATCAAAATCATACCATCCGCCCTGAATCTTGTTTACTATATCATCAAAACCGACAAAATCAGCTCCTGCTTCCTCAGCTTCAGCTGCTTTTGCACCCTTGGCGATAACAAGTACACGAACATCCTTACCCGTTCCATGTGGCAGTGTCACAGTACCACGAACAACCTGATCAGCGTGTCGCGGATCAACGCCAAGTCGAATGGTCACCTCGACGGTTTCATCAAATTTAGCCGTCGCAACTTCCTTAACCAACTTTACGGCATCTTCGAGTGAGTAATCGACGCCAGACGACACCTTTTTTTGTGCATCATTATATCTTTTACTGTGTTTCATACCATAATCCTAAATCAGTAAAGTTTTAGCCTTCAACTAGCAGCCCCATACTGCGTGCGGTACCTTTTATTATTTCCATTGCTGCATCGACGTCATTTGCATTTAGATCTGGCATCTTAAGCTCTGCTATTTCTTTCACTTGATCGTGCGTCACCTTTCCAACCTTATTACGATTAGGTTCACCAGATCCCTTTTCCAGCCCAGCAGCTTTCTTCAACAACACGGCTGCGGGAGGTGTTTTTGTAATAAAAGTAAAAGATCTATCTGCATATACTGTAATCACCACCGGAATGATCAATCCGACCTTATCTTGCGTCTTGGCGTTAAACGCCTTACAGAATTCCATAATATTGACGCCATGTTGCCCCAGAGCGGGACCAACAGGAGGAGAAGGATTCGCTTGGCCTGCCGGAATTTGCAACTTAATCAGACCTGTTATTTTCTTTGCCATGAAAAATCCACCGTAAGCTTAGTTTTCAAGTTCAACTTGGAGAAAATCAAGTTCAACAGGTGTTGACCTGCCAAAAATACTTACTCTAACCTTAACTTTTTTCTTTTCTTCACTTATCTCTTCAATGAAACCAGTAAAATCTGTAAAAGGCCCATCTGTTACACGAATTGGATCGCCAATTCTAAAGGGAATTTCAACACGCCCTTCTGCGCTAGTTTCATCAACACGACCCAGAATACGATCTACTTCGTCTTGCCGCAAGGGTTGCGGCTCATTACGTGGCCCGACAAAATTCGTTATTCCTGGCGTATTCAATATTAGATGACGAGTCTCCTTACTCAACTCTAGTTCAACAAGCATATAACCTGGGAAAAAAACCTTATTTCGCGTGCGCTTTTTTCCTTGCCGCATCTCAGTTACTTGCTCGGAGGGAATCAGTATTTGCGCAATTTTTTCAGATAAACCAGCCAATTCGGCTTCATTTTCCAAATGCGCTTTTACTTTTTGCTCATGCCCGGACAGCACATGCAACGCATACCAATTCAGTTCCCGATCATCTT
>QQUM01000116.1 GCA_008501545.1 Calditrichota bacterium | reverse complement strand
AATTCGCGCCATTTCCGGATTGGGCTCTACAGAGTGGTCGTCATCTGCAGCATAACGCGTATTGAAGTGGAAGCCACCATGCATTTTCATCGTCACCAGACGTGCAACGATCTGCTCGATATTCGTCGAATGATAATGGTGTCCCATATCGATGAGCACACCGGCATTGGGCCCGAACGCCTGCGCCATCAGCAAGGAGCTGCCCCAGTCGGCGAGCACTGTGCTGTAGGTTCCCGGTTCAAAAACTTTGTATTCGATAAGCACCCGAACAGATTCCGGAACCTGCTTCGCAATTCTCTTCAATGAATCCATCGTATTATCGATGAGTTTCGTCAGTTCAAGCTGACCGGGATAGTTTGAGCCATCCGGAAGCCAGAGCGAAAGCAGTTTGTTTGACAGCTCCTCTGCGATTTTTCCTGATAAAATCGTCTGCTCGACATACCGTTCACGCACGGCATCATCATAGGAACTCAGGCTGCCGGTGTGCGAGCCTTGCAAAAAATATGTAGGATTGATCGAGCCCAATCGCAAGCCGCGTGCTTCCGCTGCTTTCTTGACTTCCGCAGCCTTGTCAAAAGTCGCATCGAGGCCATCGTCAGAAAAGTCCCACAGTGTGTGGGTTGCGATTTGTGCAGAAGCGCCGGTTAATTCATTGACAAGAGCGGCGTCATCCAATTTCTCGAAAATATCGCGGGCAAATCCAGGTGGCATGTAATCACCGAATCGCCCACCGCCAAATTGGCCGAAAATCCAGCTTGGGACTTCAACCTCGAATTTTTCAACCGCAGCAATAGCTGTTTCTATGCGTTCTACACCAAACTCATTTTGCAGGTTGTTTAATGAAAATTTTAGATTTTGACTGGACATCTTCTTCCTCGTCTTTATTTTTTTAAAGATTTATATTCCGCGCAGTTATACATTTTCAATGCCGTTCTGTTGTTAAGGATGGAAATGAAACAACGAACGAAAAGGCAAATCTCACAAATGTATTATATTTCAGGAAGGTTCTCGAAAACTATTCGTAAATTATAAGAAAATTTTTTTTAGCAAGCAGATACTATTTTATTTTTCTAGTTTATATTCAATTGTAACTGATTTAATAATCCTTCCCTGCCATACATGGAGCCTTTATGATTCAAAAAGAAATCCAACTCTACGAACAGCAAATTGAAAAATTTTCACGTCGCTTAATAAAAATGATCTATGAGAGCGAAATACAACTCAGCGCCGAATACATGACCTATGAGCGTCATACCACATTTCAGAATCGGCTTCATGATCGCTATCAATCCATCAATGTTGACGAAAAATGGGGCAGCGACTGGGATCGAGCATGGTTCCATGTCACTGGCGAAATCCCCAAAGAGTGGAAAGGCGCATTTGTTGTTGCCAGATTGCATTTGGGGGGCGAAGGCTGCATTTTTAACCAGGCAGGTGAACCGGTGCAAGCCATCAGTTGCCATACAATCTGGGGGGAAGAATTCCGGCGCGAACGCTTTGTCATCACACAAAAAGCAACCGGTGGCGAAAAGATCGATTTGTGGATCGACATGACAGCTGCCGAACTTTTCGGTTTGCATCTCGAGAACGATCCTGTACCCACAGATGTAAAACGATATGGCCACCACGACGCCGTGATTAAAGATCTTACCCTGGCCATATTCCGTGAAGAAATCTGGCAGTTGTATCTTGACATATCGCTTCTGTATGATTTAATGCGCGCCCTGCCGCAAAAAAGTGTACGCAGGGCAAAAATACGCACAATCCTTGGCAAGGTGGCCAATTCATTTGATGGCTCGGATGCAAACGCTTCAGCGATGCGCAAAGAATTAAATAAAGTACTCGAAAATCCAGCGAACGCATCTGCACTCACCGCAGTGGCTGTCGGCCATGCTCACATCGACACAGCCTGGCTCTGGCCGCTTTCGGAGACGATAAAAAAATGTGCGCGCACATTCTCAACGCAGATTGCACTTATAAAAAAATACCCCGGCTACATTTTTGGCGCATCGCAACCGCAACAATACCAATTTATGAAAGAACACTATCCGTCTCTGTACGGCGCCATCCAGCAAAGTGTGGCCGATGAAACCTGGGAACTGCAGGGTGGCATGTGGGTGGAGGCGGATTGTAATCTCATCAGCGGCGAATCGATGGTGAGGCAGTTTCTGTATGGAATTAATTTCTTTAAAGATGAATTTGGTGTGCGGGTGAAAAACTTGTGGTTACCGGATGTCTTTGGTTACAGCGCAGCCATGCCACAGATTTTGCAAAAATGCGGTATTCCCGCCATGGTGACACAAAAAATATCCTGGAATCAGATCAACAAATTCCCTTACCACAGTTTCGTATGGCGTGGCATCGATGGCAGCGAAATCGTCGTGCATTTTCCACCCGAAGACACTTACAATTCCGAACTGAAACCGTCATCCCTGCGCCATGCAGAATCGAATTTCAATGAAAAAGGCATTCTTGACGAGTTCCTGGTTTTGTTCGGCGTTGGTGATGGCGGTGGCGGCCCGACAGAAGAAATCATCGAATCCGGATTGCGGCAACAGAACCTTGAAGGCTCGCCCAAAATCGTCTTCGACAAGGCGCAAAACATGCTCGACCGGCTTGTGCAGCAAAAAGAGAAACTACCACGATGGGTTGGCGAACTGTATCTGGAATTGCACCGCGGGACGCTGACAACCCATGCCTGCAATAAAAAATTGAACCGCTTCATGGAATTAAAACTGAGAGAGCTGGAGATTTTATATGCGACAAGTGCCTTACCTGACTATCCTTCGGACGCATTCGAGGCGATGTGGAAAAAACTCCTGATGAACCAGTTTCACGACATCATTCCCGGATCAAGTATCAACCTGGTTTACCGCGACAGTGACAAGGATTATGGTGAACTAAAACGAAAAGCCGATGAACTTCATAAAATGCTGATTCAAAAAATAATCCCGAGCAAAAAAGACACACTTTGCCTTGTCAACACGCTTTCCTTCGCCTACACAAGGCCTGTTGAATTGCCGGCAGAGTGGCGTGAATACGAAGTTTTAGATGATACCGGAAAAGTTGTGGATGTTCAATCCAATGAAAATGCGGTATACATGATGGAGAATATACCCGCACTTTGTGCGAAATCATTTTTTCGAGGGAATCCCGTACAACCGAAGCTTGCACATGCATCGCCAATCGATACCGATTCGACACTCATCCTTGAAAATGATCTCATACGCTACGAATTGAACAACGACGGGACAATTCAACGTGCATTCGACAAAACGTGTGGACGGGAGATTTTCACTGCAGACCAATTTGGCAATGTGCTCAAACTGTACGAAGATCGTCCCAACAACTGGGATGCATGGGACATCGACGTTTTTTATGAAGCGCAATACCGGGAGCAGGCGAAACTCACGTCACGAAGACAAACAAGCAAGGGGCCACACATCGATGCAGTGGAGATGAACTTTACCATCGGACAATCCACACTGAAGCAGTCAGTCTGCCTGGCCAAAAACAGCAAGCGCCTCGAATTTAAAACGCATGTGGATTGGCAGGAACGCCACAAAATGCTGCGCGTTGGCTTCCATGTGAATATCCGGTCTGAGTTTTCAAGCTATGAAATCCAGTACGGCGCCATTAAGCGGCCAACGCACCGCAATACGAGTTGGGAGCGGGCAAAATTTGAAGTGGCCGGGCACAGGTTTATCGACCTGTCGGACAACCAGTACGGTGTGGCGCTGTTAAATGATTGCAAATACGGCCACAAAGTGCTCGATAATTTTATGGAAATAAATCTCTTGCGTTCCCCAACCAATCCGGATCCGGATGCGGATCGCGGCATGCACGAATTTACCTATGCCATCCTTCCTCACGATAAGCCACTGCACCAGTCGGAGGTACTGTCCGAAGCGAGTCAACTGAATCAGGGAATTGCCATACTGCCCGGTGTGGATGCAGGAAAACTCACATTTCCCTGCAAACTGGATTCAGAAGCTGTTGTGATGGATGTTCTGAAAAAAGCCGAAAAATCAGATGCCCTTATCATACGGTTGTATGAACCAAACGGCATGCATGTGGGAGTGAACTTGTTGTTGACGGATTTGAACAAGAAATTATATGAAACAAACCTGGTGGAGGAAGATGAAAAAAATTTGCCAGTGCATCAGGGTAAAGTTTCGTTGAAATTTTCCCCTTTTGAGATCAAAACGCTCAAACTCAATTGTTCATCGTAAGTTTCATTTTCAAAAAACAAATCCAAAATTGAAGTCGAAGGAGCTCAATCTTGTGCGTTCATCTGTTAGGAAGAAAATTTCATTTGTATTATGAAGTGAGCGTTTGACGAGCAATTGCGCGAAATAATGCTGCTTCTGAAGTGTGATAGCGTAGGCAGCGCTGACATAGCCTATAGGTCCGGCTGGTTCATCATTCAAATAATAAAAGTCCCAATCATCTATTTTGGAATATCGTTTTTCCACAAGGCTGGTCGCCATATTGTCATAAATCGGGACGGCCAATGAAATGCCGAAACTTATACCAATTTTGGTATTCATTTTTTGGAACTTATACTCAGGCAACAAAGATATATCAAAATAGCCTTCTGTGAAGTTTACATCGTAAATACCATTTGAGCTGGAAGGTTCATGGTCAAGATAATTATAAAACTCTAATTTACTCTCTGCCAATTGAAATTTTCGCATGCTGTATTGAAAGGCAACATTGAAATTCCAGTTCGATGAAATATAATAAAGCCGGTTTACAATCAGGGTATATTCCGGATTTGCTTGCCAATTTGCATGATTTGCAATTGTGATGTTGCCCCCGGTACCAATCACCCATTGATTACGATTATCCGGTTCTACAAGAATTCTTTCATAACAATAAACAGGAAAGACTAATAATCCCAATTCAGCGCCACGAAAGACGCGTATTAACTCCTCTGAATTACCTTGCGGTTCAGGCAAGAAAATCCCAAGACTACCACCGAATATCAGTCCACCTGCTATTCCCAAAGTTATAACAGCAAAGATTTTTCCACCCTTGTGATAAAATTTTTCATTTTCTTGTGAATACTGATAACTTGCAGGGATTTGAGCGCTTTCCCTATCAAATGATAAACGCTTTTGGAATTCTAATTGGGAGAAGCCTTCTACTGGGTATAGCAAAATGAAAAAAATCACTATTGAAAAAAGTAACCGGGATTGCATATTTTTCTCCTTGAAAGTATCATAAATCTCCACTCCTGTAATGAAAGCTTTAAAGGAACGGAAAATCTAAAACCGCAGCGACAAGCAACTCAATCCCCCGTCCAGTTTTCGGAACTCGGAAACATCGATCGCAAGGGTGGGATAGCCGGCATCTTCGATCAGCCTTTTTGTTTTCGGGAAGCCGTGGGGCACGATGACAGTGCCGTTTACCCAAATGCAATTCGCAGCATAACTTTCATCTTCCTCGACCTGCAAAAGAGAAAACTTCTCAAACTCCACCTTGGTGATAAATTCCCCACAAGCCAACACATTGTTGTTTTCCAGATATGCAACACCGGTTTTTAAATGCAAAACTTCGTCCAGTGCCACGGTGGAGCCGGTCATGCCATATTTTTGTAAAAGGGCAATCAACTGTGAAGCGCCAACAGCATTTGTACGCTCGGAAAGGCCAATGTAAAAGTGGGAGCCGACCTGCATAATGTCGCCGGCTTCAACCGTTCCCGGCGCTTCGATGGTTTCGATTTGCGAGTAAAAAGCTGCGACAGCCTTTTTAATTGCTGTAATTTCTCCTCGCCGCGATTCAGCACCGGGGCGGGTGATGACAGCACAGTACGGCGTGAGCAGCGCAGTGTCTTCCACAAATGTCGAGTCAGGATAGTTTTCATCCGCTTCGAGTATGATGACTTCAAGTCCGCAATTTTGCAATGCCCGAATGTAATCCCGGTGCTGGTGCAGCGCTCGCTCATAATCCGGTTTGCCCAGATTGGCACTTGTGATGCCGTTCACCATATTCTTGCACGGCGTTTTAACGATAGCTTTTGTGAACATCGATTGTTTTCACTGACCTTAATAATTTAGTTGAAAAAGTTTGTAGTGAAGGCTTCAGCCTTTTTCAGACGACAAATGCAAGGTAAAGAGACTAAAGTCTCCACTACAAACTTCTTACTTTGATCCAGATTTCATCCAAATATAAACCGGCAAACCTGCCAACAACAGGAGAAATCCATAAAACACTGTTGCTTCCCCCGACCCGATAATGGCCCACACTGCGAAAAGAAAGCCGATGATGGTGATGATCATTTTTTTAATAAAAACAAACAGGGAGACCTGGTTTTTTGATTGCAAAAGTAGCAGCCACTGCGTCATTGCGGAGAAGCAATATGGTACCAGCGCAGTCAAAGTGGACAGTA
>QQUM01000590.1 GCA_008501545.1 Calditrichota bacterium | reverse complement strand
GCTGACGGACGGGGAAAAAATCGGGGAGTCCGCCCTGGTGGTGGTCAGCCGGGATGGAAATGAGCTGAGAATTCGCACCACGCTTCTTCCTTTTTACTCGCTGCGCTATCAAATGATAACCATTCCATTTGGCTTGCTCTTTTTGCTGCTGGGAATATTTGTCAATCGCAGGCAACCGCATCGAAAAGAAGCACGCTTTTTTTATTATGCGATGCTCTCTGTTACTGTCATGTATTTTTTTCCGTGGCGACCATACAATCTGAACCCGGTTGGGCTGGCACAATTTCTCCAGTTTTTCTATCTTTCCGCCTATGCGGCAACGCCGGTTGTTTTTCTTTATTTCGCCACAATTTTTCCTCAGGAAAAACAAGTTACGCCAAAAGCACCGTTTCTCATCGTGTCCCTGGTGTTCAGTGCTTTGGTTGTTTGGTTAACGTACGCATACAGCATGGCCACACTGCATTCATCGTTTTTCTGGTATCAAAGATTTTTTTTCTGGTTTAACGGTTTTCGTGCGTTTTTCTCGCTCTGCATATTGCTTGCGTTGGGGATTTTTATTCACTCCTATTTTAAGGCCAGGGAAGAGGAAGATCGTCGCAAGTTGCGCTGGATTCTGCTCGGATTTGCCATTGGTTCGTTTGCCATCATTTTTTTGTGGACGATTCCGCAAATTTTCATGGGCCACGGCCTGGTGTCGGAAGAAATCGTTTTGCTGATTTGCGCTATTGTGCCAATCAATTTTGCAGTTTCCATCCTGCGCCACCACGTTCTCGATATCGATATAATTTTCAACTGTAGCGTCGTTTATACCATCATTTTCTTTATCATTGCGGCGATTTATACACTTGTCATCGGAATTTTGGCATTTTTTATCACAACACTGACGGTGCAGCTCTCTATCGTTCTTTCAGCAGTGCTCGCTGTTGGCATTGCGATTATTTTTGAGCCGTTACGTAAAAAAATTCAATATTTCGTCGACAAAACGTTTTTCCGTGTACGATACGATTACCGGGAGGCGATCGTCGCGCTCGGGGATAAACTAAAACAATGCCTGACAATTACTGAAGTGGGGGCTGCGCTTTGGCAGCACATCGAATCTACATTTTTACCGGAATATGGTGCGATTTATTATTTTAAACCACAAACCGGAAAATTTGATCTGCTCATCGCGCATCATTTGCCACAAAATGCGGTGGCTCCGGAGGTATTGCAAAACCAGGTCTCGCCAACAGGGGAATCACAGGTTTTTGCAAACCTGCGCTTCGTCGAAAAACATCGTGATTTGTGTGAAATTCCAAACAGCGAAAAGATACAAGAACGGCCTGCGCTGGTGTTTTTTTTGCATGATGAAAAGAAAGCGCTTCTGGGTATGGGACTGGTTGGCGCCAAAAGGTCGGGTTTTCGTTATAGTATCGAAGATGTCGATTTGCTGCGCACCAGTACGATGCAGGCAGCGCAAACAATGGAGCGTGTACTTTTGCAGCAGGAATTATTCTATGAGAAAGAACTGGCGCAGCGATTGGATGCATTAAGCAAAACGAAGAGTCAGTTCATTTCCTCAGTTACACACGAATTGAAAACCCCGTTAACATCCATAAAAATGTTTGCAGAGTTACTCGGCGGAAAGCGTATTTCAGGAGAAAAAATCAAAGAATATAGTCGCATAATCGAAGGCGAAGCTGACCGGTTGAACCGGCTTATCAGTACTGTTCTCGATTTTGCAAAAATTGAACGCGGCACCAAGGTTTTTCACTTTCAGGATGTTGAGTTGAATGAACTTGTTCACAAGGCATTGGTCCCATTTGCTTATATTTTTAAAATGGAAAATTTTGAAGTGCATGTTGATGTAGCTCCGAAAAAGATCAACCTGTCTGCTGATCCGGATGGACTTATTCAGGTGATAAACAATCTCCTTTCAAATGCCATGAAATATTCGGTTCAATCGCGCGATGTGTGTATCTCGACGCGGGAGAAGAACGGATTTGCTGTTCTCGAAGTAGCGGATCAGGGGATTGGCATCGCTGCTGAAGAATTGGAAAATATTTTTCAGCCGTTCTATCGTGCGAGGGATAAACAGGCGCAGCGCATCAGCGGTGCCGGACTCGGATTACAGGTTGTAAAAAATATCGTGGATGCACATAATGGTCGCATCGAAATGAAAAGCAAGCCCGGTGAGGGCAGCACATTTACCATCTCTTTCCCGATGGAGGCTGCAAATGAAAAGAATTCTCGTCATTGAAGACGATCCAGCCATTATGGCCGGATTGGTTGAAAGCTTAAAGTCTGAGCACTATGACGTGCTCACAGCCCGTGACGGGCAGCGAGGCTACGATACGGCTTGTAACGAAAATATCGATCTCATCCTTCTTGATTTGATGCTGCCGTTGAAAAATGGAGAGGAAGTTTGTCGTGATTTGCGGACACACGGCGTGAAAACGCCGATTGTTGTGTTGACCAGCAAAAGCCAGGAACTGGATAAAGTCCTGCTACTCGAACTGGGGGCAGATGATTATGTGACAAAACCGTTCAGTGTGCGGGAAATACTGGCGCGCATTAAAGCCATTTTGCGGCGAACCGGGGAGCACCTAAAAACAATCGATAGCTACGCTTTTGCCGATTTCCATGTGGACTTCAAGAAACAGGAAGTCCGACGTAGCAATGGTGAAATTGTAGAACTCGGTGTGAAAGAAATGAAAATCCTGCAGTACTTTGCGGAGCATGAAGGCGAGGTCGTCTCCCGTGATGACTTACTGGAAAACGTCTGGGGCTACGAAGCGTTTCCGACAACACGCACTGTCGATAATTACATGCTCAGTCTCCGTAAAAAAGTTGAAGCAAATCCGGCTGAACCACTGCATATTTTAACGGTGCATGCAGTGGGGTATAAGTTTGTGAAGGAGCCGAAAGGGGGAAAATAGTGCAGATGATTAATACATCTTGTAAAATTCTGAAAAGATTCCTAACTGTATAGCAAAGCAGTTTATAATTATCCCAACCATCCGACAAAACTTCCCACAGAATTTGACAATTCCATGACAACTGTTTCTTTCCATGGGTTATTTTTGAAGCAATTAATGCTTCATATTAAGAATGGAGGCCGTCATGAATTTTAGAATGTTTTCATTTATCGTCTTATCTTTCATCCTCTTTTTAACTGTAAACGCCTTTGCCCAACATCCACTTCCATATTCCGGTGAATACACAATTCCTGATTCAACTGATCTGCAAGTCATCGAAATGATGGATGGCACCAAATTGAAAGGCAAAACAGTTGCAATCCATGATTCAACGATAGTATTTGCCTCATCCCTGGGAACGTTGACCTTGGACAAAGAAAAAATCAAAACGTATCGCACGATTCAGTACCGTGAAAGTTCACGCGGTGATCTGTGGTTTCGCAATCCCAACAGGACGCGGTTGTTCTTTGCACCTACCGGGCGCATGCTATCCGAAGGGGAAGGTTATTTTTCCGACTATTACGTATTTTTTCCGGGCATTGCCTACGGTTTTTCAAATCGTTTTACCTTCGGTGGCGGATTTTCACTCATTCCGGGTGTCGGATTGAGTGAACAGGTCTTTTACATCACCCCGAAAGTCGGATTGGTGCAATCGAAAAAATTTAATGCAGCGGCCGGTGTTTTAGTCATTAAAGTGCCGGATGAAGAAGAAGGGACTGCGGGCATTGCCTATGGCGTCGGTACCTGGGGTGGGGAAGACAACAATTTTACCTTCGGAGCCGGCTATGGATTTGCCAATGGCGACTGGGCCGATAAACCAATGCTCATGTTAGGATTTGAATACCGCACCGGTGAGCGTGCTTCTATCGTCAGTGAAAACTGGATTTTCCCAGGGATTGATCATCCATTGGTTTCTCTGGGTATGCGATTTTTTGGTGAAAAAATGTCAGTTGATCTTGCGTTCTGGACAGTACTTGGTGTAGATGAAGCATTCATTGCACCTTATGTGGATTTCGTTTATAATTTTTGATTTTGGTAAGTTTGAAAACAGGAGATGCCGAAATGAAAATAAAAAATTTAATCGTCAAAATAATTGTACTAAATTTTGCTCTTTCACTGGCAGGTTGTGCCACCTTTAAATCTGAAATAAAAGGAAAATTTGATGCCACATCGAGTAAAAATTATAGTGCAGAAGGCGTCAGTGTGTTTTTTGTTTTTAGTCATGCACGACAAACGAAAGGCTATGATGCCATTCCAAAACTCGATAACAAACGGCAAAGAATGTGGGGATTTGATGACTTTTTTCAGGATGCTTTAAATGAATTGAGCAATGTGAAGAATTATTCCACTTTTACTGAGTATGCCGCCGATGTCAACGATGCCAAAAGAAGAGCAGTCAAAGATAGCCTAATGATGGCGCATGACTTTGTGATGAAAATAAAGTTTATGCGGGAAAAATCCTTTGCATCCCATTGCCTTGGTAAAATTACATCGACACTTTCGCTAACCTTATTGCCGGTACCTTACACTTACTCTTATTCCATTAAACTGGCGGTTCTCAATTCAAAAGGGCTACTGGTCAAAAATTACAGTCGAAATGCTACGCTGACGAAATGGGTGCAAACATTTTTGCTTTTTGCTTATCCATTTCATCCGGAGAAACGGAAAAAGGAAGAGATCTATGTGGAATTTTTACATGATATTTTCCGGCAAATCGAAGCGGAAAAAGTGTTGCGGAAGTTGAAAAATTAAAATCCAAATCCTGACATTTCAGCATGCCGCAACATCGCAATCAAATCCGAAAGCACGGCAGATGCTGTCGGCAAAGCCCCTGCTCCCGGTCCTTGCGCAAAAAAATCACCTACACGGTCCGCTTGAACACGCACCCCGCTCAAGCCGCCACCGACTCGTGCCAGCACATGCGTATCCGAAAGTGCTTGTGGCCGCACCTGCAATTGTATCTTTCCGCTTTTTTTGCGTGCCGATGCAACGAGTTTTATCACTTTACCAGCAGATTTGGCCGCTTCAATTTCATCAGCGGTGACTCGTGCAATGCCTTCGCGTTCGACATCAGCCAGTTTAACATATTTTTTAAAGGCGATGGAAGCCAGAATAACCAGCTTGTGTGCAGCGTCCCAGCCGTCCACATCCAGTGACGGATCGGCTTCGAGATACCCTAGGCTCTCGGCGAGGTTGAAGGCTTCTTCGTAGTTTTGCCCTTTTTCCTGCATCTGTGATAAAATGAAATTCGTCGTTCCGTTGAGAATCCCCTCAATTTCACTTATCTGCGAACTTGCCAGACCATCGCGCAAAAAACGAATAACCGGTACGGCTGCCGCGACGGAAGCTTCATAGCCAACGGGAAGTTTGTATTCCCGTGCGCAGGAGAATATTTCTTCCGCGTATTCCGCCAACAAGGCTTTATTGGCTGTGACAACGGGTTTGCCCGCCCGCAATGCCTGCAACACGCAGGTTCTGGCTTGGTCAATACCGCCCATTAATTCAAAAACCACATCAACGTCTTCCCGGGTAGCAAGTTGTTCGGAATCTGTGGTGAACAACGATTTGGGTAAATTTATATCGCGTTTTTTTTCTAAATTTCTGACGGCGATTCCCGCTATGGCCAGTTTTTTACCGCATTTATTTTCAAGGTGTTCTTTTTCTTTTTGTAAAATATCCACAATCCCCTGGCCGACTGTCCCAAATCCAAGCAGTGCGATGTTGATCGTCGTTTTTGAATTAAACATATATTTTTCTCTCCAATAATCGAAAGACAAAATTAAATTCATTTTTATCACTTTGCGCATACTTTTCTGTTTCGATTTCCCGCCATTGCGATAAATCCAATTGTGGAAAATAAACATCGCCTTCGACCTCTGCATCAACTTGTGTCAGGTAAAGACGCGATGCGAGTTCAAATGCTTCTTCGTAAACTGCTGCTCCACCGATGATAAATATTTCTTTATCCGGTGCATTCATCGCGATTATTTCATCGAACGAATGCACAACATCGCAGCCTGCGGCAGAAAAGGCTTGATCACGCGTCAGGACCACATTCTGCCGTCCAGGGAGCGGCCGCCCTATGGACTGCCAGGTTTTGCGCCCCATGACAATGGTGTGTCCCATCGTGTGTTTGTTAAATAATTTCAGATCATCGGATAGCCGCCACGGCAGTTTATTTTTACGCCCGATGACCCGGTTCCGCGCCATGGCTACGATTATGGAGATTGGCATACGTTTCCTTATTTCCTGTGTCTGAGAAGCTGTACTAGCGCCAAGGCGTCTCGCCGAGCAGTACGTGCGCTGCGCTCAGCGAGACGCCTTCGCGCTAGTACCAAAATACGAATCCCGATCTTAAATCAAATTCATCGTTAGCGCAGGGGATATCCCCTGTCCCATCGATCCGGAGACTACACCGCAATCGGCGCCGCGATGTGCGGGTGGCATTCG
>QQUM01000266.1 GCA_008501545.1 Calditrichota bacterium | reverse complement strand
ATGGTGGAATTTATCTTCTTAAAAACCAAAATTTCTCTGTGTTAGTTACTTGTGCGCCACCAGGTCAAAATGGTACAGGTGGCCATAATCACTATGATTTAGGCAGTTTTACACTCTCATTCCAGGTGACACCCATTATCGTCGATATCGGTACATATGTCTACACAAAAGATTTCAAAGAAAGAAATACATTTCGCAGTGTAGAAAGCCACAACACTTTGTTTCCAGTCCATCAAAAGCATCATGTAAAAAGAAAGAAAAATATCTGGTCTTTTGAGAACCATTCTTTAGCCGAATTACTCGCTTTCGATGAAGATACGATAAGGATAAAAGTGGTTGATTATAAGGCTGATTTCTGCTTTGAAAGAGAATTTAAACTTGTAGATCTATCGAATTTTCAAGTTCATGACTTCTGTTATAATCCATTTCGTTTCAATTTGCATTTATCACCATATGTTTCTTTCCATAATAATAGCTTTCAAGTCGAAAATTTATTTTTCAAAGTCTATAATTCAAATGATTTACCAATTGAAAATTATAATTATTCATATAATTATTTAAACAAGATGAAATCAATTTTTTTTTCAGTAAAAAATGAAAATGAAAATTTATTAAAGATTTGCATATAAAATGAACTTCTCTGAGATTTTATTCTTCTATTTGCCTTTAGTTATAGGCATATATTTTTATTTTAAAGATATTAAAAAATTTTGCATTGTGTATTTGGTTGATTATGCAAAAGGAATTACCTTTTTGGGAATCCCCTCGCTGACTGCAAACGATATATTCCACTTCATGATTCTTCTTTATTTATTTGATTTCTTTTTTGTAAAAAAAATCAAATTACAATTTGATAAGGGTGGTAAGTTATTGACGTTGTTTTTTCTTTTTTTTGTTGTTCATGCAGTTGTCGGCCAAAACCATGACATGCCACGTTCTTTTTTTAATAAGTTTTTTCTCTTTTGGGATTTTCTTTTTTTTCTTGCTGTGATTGTTACCGAAAAAGACGCAATTACTTTAACGCGTTATAGTATTTATTCCTACTTTATTAAAATTGTAATGGGCCTTTTTATACTCTTTTTCAACAATCTATTTACAGGAGATTTTTATTCATTTCAAGTGTTTGAATACAAGGACGGTTTTAGGTACGGTGCTTTAAATTCAGCTTATGTCCTTTTTATTTTTTCGATTGTTTTTCTAAAAGGATGGCAGCATAAGATTGGAATTTTGACATCGATTGTTTTAATTTTTATATCTGGTAGCCGGACATCGTTAATCTTAATTATTGTTGTAGTATATGCTTATTTATTTCTTGTCGGCGGCAAAAAACGTGTTAAAACCAGTCTTCATTATGTATTGCCTGTTACTGCAATAATTTTTCTCTTTACTGTTTACATACAGAAATACTCGGATGATTTGCCAATTTATTTTGGAAGATATGTTTATTTCTTAAGCAATCCCATTGAAGCCGGTGGAGGACGCCAAGCCGCTTATCTAATTGCAGTTGATAAAATAAAAGAAAATGTGCTTCTGGGTAATCCTGTCCAAAACAGAAGAAATATCAGGCAATTTTCTCGAAATAAGAATCAAAATGCCGAAATTCACGCTCTCTCAGGATATATGCAGAATGCATATTTAGCAAATTTTTATGTATATGGATTGTCTGGCTTCCTTCTAATGTTGTCGATTCTCTATTATTATTTAAAGTTTTCTAGGCGGTTATATTTATATGCACCTTTCAAATATAAGGAGTATTTTCTTTTTATTTATTTAATGGTCATATCCGCAATTTTTTCATGTTTTTCCGGTGGCTCATATTTTTCAATATTAATCCCACCAGTTTATCTATCTATTGTGACGTATTTTGTCCATTTTTTCAAATATAAAAACAAAAGAAAGAGTGTAGTTTTTGAAGGATAAATTAGCAAGAAATTATATAAATGAACGAGATTAATATTAAAATTTTTTGTATATCTGAGGAAATCTCCCAAAATAATCTATCAGGAAGTAATATACGCCTGGTTAAAATTATTAAATATAAACCACAATATCTTTATTTTACTATTTTAACAGTCGATGACGCGAGTAGGAGAAATTTTTTCTATATAAATAATTCAGAAATAATAAGGCATAGAAGTAATCTATATCTTTATGCCCAAAAATTTTTTAAACAAAGAAACTTTTTTAAGAAATTGCTTTGGTTTTTTGTTAATTATTATTCTACAATTGATTTTATATGGGTTTTTCCTGCTTTTAAAAAAATAAGGATTGAGCATTATAATGGTATATTTTTACAGATACCAAATATCACAAATATAGTTTATGGGATACTTTTAAAAAGGAAATTTCAATTACCTCTAATTTTCGATTTACGAGATGATTTAATAAATTTTCAAGAACGCGTTAGCATTCAATACCTGGAACGCAAGATGGTGAGGTATGCAGATGCGGTTGTTTGCGCAACAAAAGGCTCGCAAGAAAATTTACGAAAAAAGTTTCCCGATGCATTCGACAAACTTTTTTATATACCAAATGGGTATGATCCTGACGATATCCCTTCATTCAGCGATCGAAAAATTAAACAAGCCAATAATACAGTTATTGTGTATACCGGCTCCATTTATAAAACTCGCTTAAAAATGATCACATATTTTTTTGAAGGAATATGTGCACTTACTAATGAAATTGAAGATCTGGGTGAACGAATTGAAATTCATTTTTATTCATCCAATCTGGATAGAAAAGTACTCAATGTGCCTCACGAATTATCAAAGAATGTTTTTGTTCATGAATCTTTGCCTGATACCAATGCATACTTTGACGTATTACATAATGCAGATTGCTTATTGAGTGTAAACATGAATACCCCCTATTCGATACCAGGGAAATTGTATGAATATCTCGCCGTAAATCCACATGTTTTTCATATAGATAATTTTCCAATTACGCAGGAAGTATTGCAGTATTTTCCAGATTCACATTACCTGGAGTACGGCGATATGCAAGGATTACATACTGCACTTAAAAAAGTCATATTCAACAAACAGGAAATAAACAGTAAAATTAAATTGCCTCAAGCATTTATAGATAACTTTTCCAGAAAAAGTATTGCTTTAAAATATGCTGAGTTAATTTGTCGCATGGTTAAAAGGACAAATAATGTTTAAAGATAAAACCTTACTAATATCCGGTGGTACCGGCTCATTTGGCAACGCTGTTCTCGATCGATTTCTCGACTCCGATCTACGGGAAATTCGCATATTCAGCCGTGATGAAAAGAAGCAAGATGATATGCGTAAGAAATACAATAACTCGAAAATCAAGTTTTATATCGGTGATGTCCGGGATTTTCGCAGTGTGAGCAGTGCGATGCATGAGGTGGATTATGTTTTTCATGCTGCGGCTCTCAAACAGGTACCGTCCTGCGAGTTTTTCCCAATGCAGGCTGTGCAAACCAATATTGTCGGCGCTGAAAATGTTATTACAGCAGCCTTAAACAGCGGTGTGAAAAAGCTTATTGTTCTCAGCACGGACAAAGCGGTGTACCCAATCAATGTAATGGGCATGAGCAAGGCGATGATGGAAAAAGTGATGGTTGCTAAATCACGGGAGTCGAATCATCGTACGGTATTATGTGGCACGCGCTACGGCAATGTTATGGCTTCACGCGGTTCGGTAATCCCACTTTTTGCGGAACAGATTAATGGGGGAGGCCCGATCACAATTACTGATCCCGACATGACCCGCTTCATGATGACATTGGATGATGCAGTCAATCTGGTTATCTATGCCTTTCGGCATGGTGAACCTGGTGATATTTTCGTGCAGAAGTCACCGGCATCGACAATCGGTGATTTAGCACAAGCGATGAAAGAATTATATCAATCGGATGTGATGATAAAAAATATCGGCACGCGCCATGGTGAAAAACTATATGAGTCGCTTGTCACACGTGAAGAAATGTTAAAAGCGAGAGATCTGGGAGCGTACTATTGTATTCCAGCAGATAATAGGGATTTGAACTACAATAAATATTTTTCAGAGGGTGATGATAAGATCGCTGAAATGGTTGAGTATACGTCCCACAACACAACGCGGCTGGATATCGAAGGAACAAAGAAATTGCTGCTTAAATTAGACTCAATACGCCAGGATATCAATTTGTAACTCTGCGTGCATGCGTCTAATACTTTTGGAAATTTTATGAAAAAACGCGTTTTGGTATTTGGTAGCAATGGGATGTTGGGTGCAATGGTATCAAAATACCTGGTTGCACGAACGGACTTTGAAGTTGCTGGTACCTACCATAAAAATAGCCTTTCTGCTCTAACTGAAATCGAACTGGCAAATGAATACAATTTCGATGCCAGTTCCATGGCTGTGGGACATGATTTGGATGGCATTCTGCGCGAATTTCGACCTGATTATATTGTGAATTGTATTGGTATAATCAATCGCTATTGCAACACTGGAAAATCTGCAGATGTACTGCGTGCGACACAGATAAATTCGGTTTTTCCACATTTTCTATCTTCAATTACCAATGGGCAGAATAAAAACACACGAATTTTGCAAATTGCAACAGATTGTGTCTATGATGGCTCCGATGGTTTTTATACTGAAGATGCACGACAGGCGGCCCTGGACGTCTATGGTAAATCAAAAAGCCTGGGTGAGGTGGATGCGAGCAATTTTTTAAACATACGGTGTAGCATCATCGGACCGGAGTTGGAGCATAAAACCAGTCTGTTGGAATGGTGTTTTTCTCATGCTAAAGGAAGCGAAGTCAATGGCTATCTGCATCATTACTGGAATGGTGTTACTACATTGCAGTTTGCCCAATTATGCGATAAAATATTTAGGGAAGACCTGTTCTCTTTCTATCATGAAAAATTCCATACGGTTCATTATGTAATTAACCAGCCTGTCAATAAATTTGAATTGGTAGAACTGATTAATGAGGTGTTTCATTTGGGTCTGGTCGTGAAACCGGTCAGTCAGCCACAACCAACCATAAACCGCACCCTTGCATCTGCATTTTTGCAGAATGATATCCAGCCAATGCGGAACGCGATCTTCGAATTAAAAAAGGAAATGGACTATTTAAATTTTTATGGATGAAAAGAAGCTAAAGGTCATAACGATTGTTGGAACCCGCCCGGAGATAATTCGCCTGTCATTAGTGATGAAAAAACTCGACACTTATACGAATCATATTACTGTCCATACGGGGCAGAATTATGATTACGAGCTGAATGAGATTTTTTATCAGGATTTAGGGTTGCGCAAACCGGACTATTATCTGGGAATTGATACCAGTAGTCTTGGCAGGGCGTTGGGGGAGACGCTGATGAAAGTTGAAGACGTTTTCCTGAAGGAAAAACCGGATGCAGTGCTTATCCTCGGGGACACCAATGCCTCGATAGCGGCTGTTCTGGCAAAACGCATGCATATTCCGATTTATCATATGGAAGCAGGGAACCGCAGTTTTGATCTCAATGTGCCGGAGGAAATCAATCGCCGCATTATCGATCACCTTGCTGACTTTAATTTGCCTTATACCGAAAATTCGCGAACACATCTGCTCACAGAAGGTTTGCCGCATCGGCGGATTTATGTAAGCGGATCCCCAATGTTTGAAATTCTGACACATTATCGCGATAAAATTGAAAATTCATCCATCCTGAAAAATCTGAATCTGCAATCCCAAAATTATTTTTTAGTGAGTGCACATCGCGAAGAGAATGTTGATAATCCAGATAATTTGCATAAAATCGTCGCTGTTTTAAATGCTCTTGCTGAAGAGTATAAGGTGCACGTTATCGTTTCAACGCATCCGCGAACCCGAAATCGGTTGGATTCTCTTGCTGATATGATCCTGAACAGCAGCGTCCAGTTTTTGAAACCATTCGGTTTTTTTGATTACAATTTTCTGCAAATGAATGCGATTTGCACAATTAGTGATAGTGGAACCATCAGTGAAGAATCGGCGATTCTGAATTTTCCAGCTGTTACAATTCGTAACTCAATGGAGCGACCGGAAGCAATTGATGCAGGCTCGATTGTTCTCGCAGGATTAACCACTGAGCGTGTTCTGGACGCTGTGCGCCTGGTTGTTGATGAGTATAAAAAGAGTACTCACCGGGAAATCTGTCCCGAATACCTTGTGACAAATACCTCGTCACGTGTGGTTCGTCTGCTACTTGGAACGGCCTCTTTAAGCAATAAATGGTGGGGGATTGTCTGAGATGGAAATTCAGAAACATAGCATAATTTACGGTGCCGGGGAATACCCAATTGGCTCGTCGGCACGCCGTTTACGCATGTGGCATCGTGCTCTGAAACACAGCGGAATATACACCAGGCTCATCATTGCACATCCTTCGCCCGCTGCGGATGATGTAAAAAACTCTGAA
>QQUM01000043.1 GCA_008501545.1 Calditrichota bacterium | reverse complement strand
CGGCGTCGGGAGAACGGCAATCGTTGAAGGCCTGGCGCAGAAGATTGTCGCACAGGATGTGCATGAAACATTTTTAGGAAAAACCGTCCTGACGCTCGATCTCACCAACATCATCTCCGGTACAAAATATCGCGGGGAATTCGAAGAACGCCTGCGCGAAATTATCGATGCCGTCAAGCTCCGCGACGATATTTTGCTCTTTGTCGATGAAGTGCACACCATCATCGGTGTCGGTGCATCGGAGGGCGCGCTCGATGCGGCCAATATCATGAAACCGGCGCTGGCGCGGGGCGAATTGCACTGCATCGGCGCGACAACGCCGCAGGAATACCAGCATCATTTTACCCAGGACAAAGCGCTGGCGCGGCGTTTTCAGCCAGTGAACGTCGATGAGCCCGACGAAGAAGCCGTGCGGCGCATCGTTTTCGGCATACGCCAGCATTATGAAGTTTTTCACCAGGTTTTGGTCAGTGATTCGGTTGTGGATCACGCCATTTATCTGGCGACGCATTATTTGCCGGAGCGGGCCATGCCCGATAAAGTAATCGATTTATTGGATGAAGGCTGTTCACGTGCAAAACTGCAAAATTCCGGCGATTCAATCCAACCGGTGCAGGTCAAAGCGGGCACATTGCAGAAAATCATCAGCGACTGGACGGGGCTGCCGGTGCATGATTTGCATTTTAATGAAAAACAGGCGCTTCGGGAATTGGAAACGCGATTGCAGCGTGAAATTTTCGGACAGGACGAAGCGATTGCTGAAGTGGCAAAAGCGGTGCGCCGTCGCCGAACCGGAATTCAAACAGCGAACAAACCTGTGGGCGTCTTTCTTTTTACCGGGCCAACCGGTGTCGGGAAAACGGCGCTGGCGCAGGCCTTGGCGACGCAGCTCATGGGTTCAAATGCAGCCTTAATCCGCCTGGATATGACTGAATTTAAAGAATCGCACAGCATTGCGAAATTGATCGGCGCACCGCCCGGCTATGTGGGATTTCAGCATTTGTCGTATCTGGCGGAGAAAATACGCAAACAGCCTTATGCCGTGGTTCTGCTGGACGAAATCGAAAAAGCACATGCGGATGTTTTTAATCTGCTTCTGCAAGTTTTTGACGACGGTGTTTTGCACGATGCGAAAGGCGTGGAAATAAACTTTCGCCATGCGCTGATCATCATGACGTCGAACTTACAAGGAAAACAGCAGCAAAGCGCAGCATTCGGATTCGGTGCGTCAGTTGCAACGCCGGGCACCGCAGTTCCTGAATACATACGTGATTTCTTTTCGCCTGAATTTATCAATCGATTGGATCGTGTGATTCAGTTTGCACCGTTGGTAAACGAAGATTTGCACCGAATCGTGAAAAAACTTGTTCGGGAAATGAATGCCGGTTTAAAGGAGCAAAAAATACAGGTTGAAATTTCTACCGGTGTGCGGGAAAAAATTGTCGAATTGGCATTACGAGAGAAAAAATACGGCGCCCGGGCAGTAAAACGGTTGCTTGCGGAGTATGTTGAAGATCATTTGTCGCTGCATTTGCTTTCGGCGAGTAGTAACAAATTTATGAGGGTACGCTTTATTTTGGATAAAAAAGGGGAGATCGTGAGTAAGCTCCCAGCAACGACGTGAGTTTCTACTTTCTGGGCCATATCTTCGGGGAATTCAGTTTACTTCGTAAAAGTCACTGTATGGCTTTAAAGATTTTGTCCACGAATTACACTAATATACACGAATTTTTTCAACTCCTTTAGGCTGATCTATTCATAAACTAGTGAAAATGTGCCTGGCACTTATACGAGTTACAAAAATACTTAAAAGTTTCTTTGTTTAGTTAATTCTATAAAAATCAACTAAGTGCCAGGCACATCTGCTACGATCCATGAATAATTCAGGTTAGCTTGGTTGAAAAACAAACCATTCGCACTATTAGCGTGATTAGTGGACGAAATCTTCGGCATAATTATTTTAACTTGAGTCGAGAGGAAAAAATTGGAGAAGAGAAGTCTGGCTGCCCGGAACGAGTCTGAAGGCGTCCCGCCGAGGACAACGTGTGTTACGCTCAGCGGGACGCTATCGCTCTCGTCGTATTAAATCTGTCAAATTATGAAAATCTTTTTTTAACGTTCTTTCAGCAATGCAGAGTTTACAGGAGCATCAAACTCATCTCAAGCAGGCCAGGCTCAAAAATCACATTACGGTTGCCAGATTTTTCCTTTGTTGAGTACTGCTTTCACCACACCGCTCAATTCCTTTTCTAAAAAAATCGCATTTCTGCTGCGGGAGTAAAAACTTTCCGCGCTGAATGTGCGCTTTGCTTCCAAATCCCACATAGATAAATTGGCCGCTTCGCCTTCCCTGAGAGCTGGTACAGGCTGTTTCAGGATATTACGCGGGCCTGAAATCAATTTTTTAAGTATGCGTTCCAGGGAAAGGCGATTGGTTTTAACCAAATGTGAATAGAGCGCAGGGAAAGCCGTTTCGAGTCCGGTACTGCCGAATGGCGCGACCAGTATTTCGACTTCCTTTTCTTCCGGTGCATGAGGAGAATGATCAGTGGATATGGCATCGATGGTGTCATCTTTGAGGCCTGCGATGAGTGCATTGCAATCGGCTTGTGTGCGAAGCGGGGGTTTTACTTTGAAATTTGTATTGTAGGTTACAAGATCATTTTCTGTGAGTATAAGATGGTGTGGCGTCACATCGCAGGTTATTTTCACTCCACGTTTTTTCGCATCACGTACGAGCGCCACCGCACGCGTTGTGGAAATTTTAGCGAGATGCACCGGTGTGCCGGTGTATTCAGCCAGGTGAATATCCCGCGAAACGACTACATCTTCTGCGACGTTGGGGATACCGTGCATTCCCAATCGGGTTGACATCACACCTTCATTCATCAATCCTTCGCCGGCCAGCGCAGCATCTTCACACACATCGATGAGTGGTACGGCAAACATCCGCGCGTAGTCAAGCGCATGCCGCAATATGCGAATATTTCCCAGGGAGCGTTCAGCATCCGAAAAAGCAACGGCACCTGCAGCGAAAAGCTCGACCATTTCGGCTAATTCCTCCCCACGGCGATTTTTCGTTATTGCAGCGACAGGTGTGACATCGGCCATAGTTTTTCCGGCTTCGCGCAGGATAAATTCAACAACGCTGCGCGTATCTGTGGTCGGGTGCGTGTCCGGCATTGTGGCTAATCCGGTAAATCCACCGGCAATGGCTGCCGCGCAACCGGATTCGATCGTCTCCTGATCTTCCTGGCCCGGTTCACGCAAATGGGCATGCATATCAAAAAATCCCGGGAAAACAACCCAACCAGTCGCATCCAAAACTTCTGTTTTATCGGCATTTAAATCATTGCCAATCTTTTCGATTTTGCCTGAACGGACAAGGATATCCACTTTTTGATCGAGATTCGTAGAAGGATCAACAAGCCGTCCGTTTTTTATCAAGAGCGTTTTTGCTGGTTTGAAATTTAATTCTTTCACTTGAAAACCTTTTAAAATGAAGTTACACGTCGAAAGGTCGAATGTATCACGTTGCTGCTTTGGACTTGGGACGTTAAACTTTTAGACCTGAAACGTACGACATTCAGACGTTTCACGTTAACTCCCAACCCCACTTTTTAAGTACAACACCGCCATGCGCAGCGCGACGCCGTTGGTTACCTGATTAAGAATGACGCTGAATTCACCATCGGCCAGATCGTGCTCCAGTTCCAGCCCGCGATTGATGGGACCCGGATGCATGATTGTGATATCCTTATCCACTTTTCGCAGTTTTTCCCGTGTTACACCGAAACGCTGAGCGTACTCGCGTCGTGAAGGAAACAAACCGGAGCCCTGCCTTTCCAGCTGAATTCGCAGGACATTCAACACATCTGCCCAGGCAACAGCTTCATTGATGTCGTAGAAGACCTCTACACCCCAATCTTCAGCATGTACGGGGATGAGCGTCGGCGGGCCGCACAGGGCCACTTTCGCGCCAAGTTTCTGCAATCCATAAATATTGGAGCGCGCCACACGGCTGTGCAGAATATCTCCGATAATGGCGACTTTTAAATTTTCCACCGTGCCGAATTTTTCCTGCAACGTCATGATATCGAGCAGACCTTGCGTCGGGTGCTCATGCAGTCCATCACCGGCATTGATGATAGATGCATCTGTGCACTGGGTCAGAAAATAGGGTACGCCCGGTGATTTGTGCCGTACGACGACCATGTCAATTTTCATGGCTTCGATATTGCGAATTGTATCCCGTAAACTTTCGCCCTTTGCAACCGAAGAACTGCTTGCGGAGAAGTTGACTGTATCCGCCGAAAGTCGTTTTTGTGCCAGCTCGAACGAAATACGGGTGCGTGTGGAATTTTCAAAAAACAGATTAACGACTGTCTTACCGCGCAGAGTCGGGACTTTCGGAATTGGGCGGCTCAGCACTTCCTTAAAAGAAAAACCTGTTTTCAAAATTTTTTCGATTTCCTGTTTGGAGCAATATTCCAGCCCCAATAAATGATCTTTCATATTTTAAACACCTCAATCATCCGTAGCGATTAAATACACGCCGTCTTCCCCATCGATGTTTTTCATTTTCACAGAGACTTCTTCCCCTCGCGATGTCGGCAGATACTTGCCGATGAAATCGGCTTTGATCGGCAGTTCCCTGTGGCCGCGATCTACCATGACCGCAAGGCGAATAGCAGCAGGGCGGCCCATATCAACGAGTGCATCGAGCGCGGCACGAATGGTCCGGCCTGTGTACAGCACGTCATCTATGAGAATAACGATCTTGCCGTCGATATCGACCGGAACTTCGGTAACCTGCATTTCCAGACTTTCCGCACGATGGTGGATATCATCCCGATACAAGGTGACGTCCAGTCTGCCCAGTGGTACATCGATTTTCTCTTCTTTTTTAATGAACGCTTTGAGACGCACGGCCAGTGGATAACCACGGGTATGCAGTCCGACAAAGACGAGATTTTCAGCACCACCACTGTGTTCGACAATTTCTGATGCCAGGCGTTTCAACGTGCGCTGCATGCCGTTGGCATCGACGATTTCAGCTAAATAATTTTGCTTTTCCATAATCCATTCCAAAAAAAAAGCTTCGGATTACAAATAAAAATCCGAAGCTTTTATATTTTTCCTGCAGGCTCTTCGTCCCGCCGTTGTCGCGAACTTATTAATTTATGTCTAATCATTATTGATGCGCCAGTTGAATCTTTAAATTCATACTTTGTCCTGCCAAATTAGCGGCCATTTTAAAGATTTTGTGGAAAATTGTCAAGGGAAAATATCTGATTGCACTAGTGCACGAATATTTCTATTTTGCAAACTTGTCACTTGAAAAATCAGGAGAGCATCCATGTCCCATTCCGATGTAGCACGTGAACCAACCCTTTTACAAACCATTTTACCAATTGCATTTTTAATTACGCTGTTAACATCCAGTGTCTATTTGTTCGGCAGCGATTCATCCTACGGGCCGAACCAAATTGCCCTTATATTATCAGCTGGTGTCGGTATTATAATCGGAATTCAAAATGGCTTCACATGGAAGGAGCTGGAGCAAAGCATCGTACACAGCATCAGTCTTTCGATGGGCGCGATTCTTATTCTGTTGGTCGTTGGTTCGCTCATTGGCACGTGGATTCTTTCCGGCATCGTCCCGACGATGATATACTACGGACTGAAAATTCTGAATCCGACATTTTTCTACCCCCTCACTGCCATTATTTGTGCCGTCGTCGCACTGGCTACCGGCAGTTCATGGACAACCGCAAGCACCATCGGTATTGCACTTATCGGCATTGCGACGGCCTTGCAGCTCAACCTGGCAATTACAGCCGGGGCGATCATCTCCGGCTCCTATTTTGGTGACAAACTCTCGCCGCTTTCCGATACAACAAACCTGGCTCCAGCTGTTGCCGGTACTGATTTAATCACTCACATCCGGCACATGCTGTGGACGACCGTGCCAAGCATGGGTGCTGCAATTATTCTGTATTTGATCATCGGTTTGTTTACCATCAAGTCCGGTGAAGCTGTGCAATTCGGGGCCTTTCTCGATGCAATCACCGGCAACTTTAATGTCCACTGGTATCTGCTGATTCCACCAATCCTGGTGATTTTCATGGTTGTTAAAAAGATGCCAGCACTGCCTGCCTTGCTCATCGGTGCGTTGCTGGGAGGTCTTTTTGCGATTATCTTCCAGCAACAGGCAGTCCTGAATTATGTCAACGAGCCAGAATTGAGCAGAGGCGTAGCTCTGTTAAAGGGGATGTGGATGTCACTTTTTACTGAATACAACAGTGCAACCGGCAACGAAGCTTTGGATGAACTGCTGTCCCGCGGGGGAATGGCGAGCATGTTAAACACAATCTGGCTCATCGTTTCGGCGATGATGTTTGGTGGTGTCATGGAAAAAACCGGTGTTCTCACAAAAATTGCCAGTG
>QQUM01000820.1 GCA_008501545.1 Calditrichota bacterium | reverse complement strand
AGGATTTGTATTCGCACAGAATCCAACCGAAGTCATTATTGAAGGTGAGTTCGCGGCACATGCGTCGAATATCGCACGCTTCAACTCACCCATTACCACCAGCCAGAATAAAATCTATTTGGCCTATATTACACCCAATTTAAAAACCATCGTCGCACAAAAAAACGGACAAAACTGGGAATTATCAACAGTATCCCAGATCACGCAGAACAATCCGTATCATAATGCGCCATCCATCGCTGTTGATGAAAACGGCTATATTCATGTGCTCTATAATATGCATGCCACACCATGGCAATACAGCATCTCAGCCCAACCAGAAAATATTTCAAACTGGGTATTTCGAGGACAATACGCAGGAGAAAATCCTGGTTTCGGCAGTACAAACGAATCTGAATGCAGTGGTGACTGCTACGACGACTGGATTGGCACAGGGACAGCCGACATTCCCGGAAATCAAATCGGATACATGTTTATGGCCAACGACCGGAATGGAACCATCTATGTAGGCTTTCGTGAATGTTACGACTGTGATGCCGGTTACCACCAACGGCAGCGTTCCGGTGGGATCGTTCGTTATGATGCTGCATCCCGCCAATGGCGACGCGTAGGTGGCGTTCGTCCATGGGCAACGGATTCCGTTTATTCTCCCCTTGGAATACATTTTTATTTTGACCGCACCAATCGCATGCATGTTTCGTGGGTATGGGGACAACATTACACGGAGGATGAAAGCAGTGATGCGTTCTGGTATAATCCCAATTATCCGTGCTACGCTTATTCTGATGATGGTGGGGAATCCTTCTTTTCTGCAAACGGGGAAAAATTGAGTTTACCGATTAATTTTGAAGAATCTGTGCCGGTAATTCAGCCAAACTGGATACAGAATCCCCAAGAAAACGGTTACTTCTGGGGCTATACGGAAATCACCGCAATGCCAGACGGAAGGCCATACGTCCTTATTTTCCCTCGCTCGGAATCGAAGCCTGAAGTGCGAAAATCCTTCGTTTCCTACGCACAAAACTGGTCGACGCCAAGAGGATTGCCCTGGGGTGGTGAAGATATGGTGATTGATGCAAACGGGATAATTACGGTTATTTCTTCTGGTATTCGTTTGCACAGAAGTCGCGATGGTGGCTTGACATGGAAGAATTATGAAATTGATATGACAGGCCCATATAATATCGTCGTTGATTATAGCTTCGTTCAAAATTCGGATGATATACGTTTTCTGGCGTTTAAACAGGATGGCGAAAATTCAAATGTGCGCGTTTACACAGTAAAATTTACTAACGATGCAAAAGATGTCATACCGCCTTCCCCACCCCGGAATTTAAAAGCGAGAGGAAAAAATTAAGTCAGAGCGCCAATGCTTTTGCCAATTGTTCTGCCATGGTCTCAATGGATGCCTGCTTCTCGATTGTTGCCTCAGCCCTTTTTCCCATTGTTAAAAGGTTATCCTTATCTTCAAACAATCTCTTTATAACGGACGCTATCATATCATTGTCGTTTTGATGAACCATCACACCATTTTTCCAGTTTTCCAGGTAAATAATTTCCGGTCCATGATTTCCACTGGCTGTTGTGACGATAGGTAATCGGAAGCAGAAAGCATGCACTATCGCCAATCCGACGGCGCCGGGAATGATAAACAAATCGGCTAAAGAAAAATAACGCGCTTTCAGCGCCTGGTCAAATACCGCGCCGGTAAACGTCACATTATCCGGTGCCATATTCGCTGCAAGGGATTCCAGGCTTCGGCGATTTTCTCCATCACCAATAATAATGAGATGGTATTCATTTTTCTTTTGCATGTTGAGTTGGTGGACAATCTGAATCGCAATTTCGACTCGCTTCCGAACAGTAAGACGTCCCATAAAAAGGATGTACTTGCGATCCGGTGGTAAGCCGAAGCACTGCCGAAGTTCCTGTTTTGAAAAAGATTGACGCATGGATGTCGCGAATCCAATCAATTTCTCAGTATTCAGGGTATTTGGGGCGCAGAATACTTTTTCGGAATCAACCTTGTTATCTAATAAAAATTTCTCTCCGACCCGGCAGTATGAAACGACCGCATCGCCTTTTTTCAGGAAAAAGAGTGCATATTTCTGTCTCAGCCATTTTTTGAATCTTGAGGTGTAAATTACCGAGGGCATATGCGCATGCGTCCACCACACAAAACGAATCCCCATGATTTTGCATACAAGAAAAGCGAGATATTCCGTGAACTGTAATGTATCGTTCTGGCAAAGGACAACATCCGGCCTTGATTTAATAATGTGTAAGACAGCACCCGGGAATAAACCAACTTTCGCTGCATGCAATGGCAACCAGGAACGAAAAAATTTATAGGATACGGTCTCATTACTGCTGATATAGTGCTGTAAAGTACCTGTCGTCAGTATCTCGACTTTCGCATCGTATAATCGACCGATATACGTTAATACTTCATTTCGATAATCCTGCCAGGACGCATGTTTGGAAATAAAAAACACACGCTTCGGTTCAGGATTATTTTTACTGTTTGTATTCATAATATGGAAAATTGAAACAAGCCGCGATATGCCCAACCTGCAAGCACATTCTGAGAAAATGCAAAACACCCTTTTTCGGTGATAGCAAAAAACGAAAAACAAGTGTTATTGTAAGAAGCAATAACACGGTAAAAGCTTTGAGAAATATTCCAAACCGACTGTAATTTTGTTGCAAACGAAACGTGCTAAAATTTAATCCCGAACGAAAATAGCGTTGCATGAGCCAGGTTAATTTTGTACGCTCACGCGGATAGATTTCATATGTAATTGCGGCATCATTCCAAAGAAATTTGAAATTTTCTTTCGCCCGCAAGGTAAAAAATATGGCATCCCCTCCCCCACGCAATCCATAGCCGGGATCAAATTTATTCTTTTCAAAAACCGATGCACGCACAAAGGCATTGCCCGTGCGCATTTTATCGGTCAAACGGGTTCCAGTTTGAAATCGTGGTCGGGAAAAAATCAATTCAGCATCCAACCAGGCTGGCGTTTCCGCTTCCACGCTGGGTAAGACCGGCCCAAAATACCCATCCGCTGAATGGATTTTCTGATAGTGCCAATATTCCCGCAACCAGTCCGAATCAACGATTTCATCATCATCAACAAAGGCAAGCCATTTTCCACGCGCTTTGCTAATGGCCCGATTTCTGGCGAGAGAGATGTTTTGTTCTGGTTCATTTAAATAGATTACGTTTGGAAGCAAAATCTTTATTTGCTTAATTATGCCCTCTGCACTGCGTGACACATCATTATCAACAACCACCACATCGAAAGACACATCCAATTTATCGAGTGCCTTAACAAGGCTGTGCAAAAGCCTTTCCAGCTTGTCCGGTCGCTTGAATGTGGCAATGCAAATGGAAATACAAATATTTTCAGCTTTACTGCTCATATTCATTTATCCAACACGTAATCGTTTGATGCCATTCACTATATCTTGTTTCGCAAAAAACAGCAGTAACAGGACAAAACAGACTTCTCCGGCAATCGGACCCAATAAACTTCCCGGAGCATTCCAGAGCATTATTCCCCACCAGGTCGAAATAATCGACACGATTGCAGCGACGGCGCCTACACGAAATAACATTTTAAATCGCTCAAGCACCTGGTAGGAAACCGTTAAAATTAACAAACAGGCATGCAAGCCAAACTTGATCCCCCAGAGTAGTAAAATGAGCGAACTCTGGTCGATGACACGATTAAAAACATGTACAGCAAAAGAATCAAATGTCAAAAGCATGATAACAATATATACAAATGCACCTGCACAGGTGAGCAGCATAAAAGCCCCTGAGACTTTAAAAAAACGAACTTTTTGTTTTGCTGCAAGAATGGCTGCTCCGCGGGGTTTGAGAATGGAAGAAATGCTCGTCATGACAATTTGGATGGGCATGTAAACCAACCGAATGGAATCAATATCAGCGACAGCTGCATTGTCTTTTATTCCACTCAACAAGAACAAGAATGCCCTGTTGTGCAACCAGGTAAACAATACGCCCATTATTGCAAATTTTCCATGCACCCAGGTTTCTTTTAAAACACCAGGACGCCATTTGAATTGCAGGTTAAAATAGCGTACGGCAAAAAACAATGCAATGGGCACTACGAGCAAACATGCCATCAGCATGCCGGACAGTGCCGTCAACGCAGAAATTTCGAACAGATTAATTATGACCACGACAGCCGTAATAAAGGATGCTGAATAGATAAAATCGACAAGCAAGACCTTTTTTGGTAACAGATAAAGGAAAAAAACACGGCGAAAGAATTCACGCAAAAGTACAAATAAAGCTGTGATGCAGACAACACGGATTACCGTTACTTCAAGATGGTCAAAGCCGAGGTCACGCAAAAAAAAACTGGTAAAAAGAACAAATGTCGTAATTGGCAACCAGATCATAAACTGGCCGGTCAATAATTCACTAACGAAATGCGCGCGGTCCTTGGAATTCCTCTGCGGCCCGAGTACAATCATTGGTGTGACAACAAGTGCGTTTTGCATTCCAACAAGCAAGAGTATTGTTGAGAAAGCCAAAGCATATGCACCATATTCGCCGGGGAGTGCATTTCGAATGAGGAGCAGATTTATCGTGAAGTTCGTCGCGCTGAGCAGGGCCTGATCGAGAACCGTGATGAAAGTTTCTTTGAATAAATTGTTTTTAATCACCCGGACGAACCAGCTCATGGGTGTTTTTCCTGTATGCTGCGGCCGGATTTGGGCAAGGATGTCGCAAAAACGACAACATAAATGAGAAGATAAAGAAACCAGTTTCGCGTCATGGCCCGGCAAAAATTCGACTCCATAATGTTATGCATGGATATTCCGGCCAACAACAGAAAATATGGCAAGTATTGCAAAGGTGCATTTTTCATCAGACGGAAGAGGCGATACATCAAACCGATGAGTGTACTAAAGAACAGAAATGCGCCAACCAGCCCCAATTCGTTTAAAATATCAAGATAGCCGTTATGTGCCTGAAAAGTGACCCAATCCGAATCGATGATTTGCGACGTCCAAAACCCATTGTATCCGATGCCAAAATAGGGATGCGTTAAAAATTCATTGAAGACCAAACGCCAGAGTTGGGTGCGCCCGGTTAATGTAGCCGAACGTTCGAACAGACTACCTGTTACCGAGCTGAAATTCACATCGTTAAAATTCATGATCCCGAAAATAAGAAAAAGAACGGCAGCTGCAGAAAGGCTTATTTTCATCGACCATGGAAGTGGGAAAATGATGAAAAAGCACACCGCAAGGAGTATGAGATTAATCAGCACGGCAGTTTGCGAATCACTTTTTACGGTAAGTAAAAGTGTCGTCGCGACAAGGCCAACAGTTAGTATTTTTTTACGCCACGACTGCCTTTCGAACAGAGCCGGCAGCCACACAGCAATGGTTAAAATAGTTATGGCGCCAAGAGAGTTTTTATGCTGTAGAAATCCTCTCCACTCTCCAGTTCCCGGTGTAATACCAATGGCCGGAACAACCAGAATAACAAATAAGTTGATGATAATCACGACTGCGAGCAAATTTCGAACAATGCGAAGTATTCTCTCACTGTGATTTAGCGCCTGTACTGCATAAATGCCAATCGCCAGCAAGCCAAGTATTTGAACACAGCGCTTCAAAGAAATAAATGGCACTGGTGACCATGCAATGGAGATAAAACAGTAAACAACAAAGGGCGCCATCAACCAGAGATTCACTGTGCGAAACCGCTGCATTCGAACCTGTATGATTATTCCAATAAACGAAAAAACCATGGCAACGGACATGATCAACAGACGGAAAACATTGTTTCCCTGTTGAATATCCAATTTGTCAGTCGGGGTTATTTCACCAAGTTCGAGTGTACCATGGTTTTGGTAAAACAGCAATTGAAACAGGATAAATGTGAGTATGGACACAACAGGTGCAAAGAAATACCAATCCTTCTCCCTGTTTTGCACCAGGGGCTCATCAAATGATGAGACCTCGAAAGTCTGCGGTAGATAAAACACGTCTTTAAAAACCTGTATTAAAATTTTTGATTATAAACTTAACTCCACGAGCTTCTTTGTTCGGCCTTTGAAAAATGGCGTTAAGAAATTTTGGAGATTTTCCGTTAAGAATCATTTTATGTCTGAGCGGAGCGAGTTTAAAATGATTTAGGAAAATCTCCAAAATTTTAGCCATTTTTCAACAGCCTTGATTTTTTTGTTTCTTTTTTGATCAAGCAAAAAAGAAAATGCACAAACATTAAATATTATGCAGTTAGATTTGGAATTTGCAGAGTTAAGGTCACAATCAATAAAATTTTTTATATCGAAAAAAGTCCACAATCATTTTTCCCAACTCACTGACAACACGCGTAAATTTGTAAAGAAGGCGGTAAAATCGTCGCTTTTCATATTTATCGATAATCGTAAACCAGCA
>QQUM01000725.1 GCA_008501545.1 Calditrichota bacterium | reverse complement strand
AAAGTTCGGATCAGTTCCTTGCAGCTGTCAATGAATGTATCGCCGAAGTCGTGTCCAAGCACTTTTTCGGGCAATCCAAAAGAGCGTAGATAGACGAGTTCCCCGCTGTAATAGCCCGTATAGATTAAATCTTCAATACCGTCCTGATTTAAATCTGCCGCGATAATTGAGAGCGGGCTATCAATTGGCTTTATTTCACGAACTTCACCAATATTTCCCTCATCATTGAAGACATAATCAATGCGATTGCCACGAAAACTGCTTAGTGCAATATCAAGCAGGTGATCGCGCACTTCGTCCGTTTCGCGGAAATCACCGTTTAAATCAGCCACATCAAATGAGAGCGCTTGATCCTGCAATTGCACCGAATCGTATTTCACAAATGTTTGGCCGCTATCATCCCACTCGAACAGCGTGAGCTGCGTTCCGGCTATTTCATTTGCATTGGCTTTGCCAAAATAGGGAACATCTGAGGAAAGCACGGCAAGTTCCAAAAATTCGGTCTGCGATGGATTTGGTACAACGCGCATGTTCAGCGCCTGTATATCGAGGGGGCGGAAGGGGAGCTGTACGACCTTTGCACTGCCAAATCCGCCGGTGTTTTGCATGAAGATGCTGATATCCCGCCGGGCGATATTCGCTGTCGCAAAATCGATATAACCATCCGCGTTGAAATCGCCCGTTGTTACGATAACAGGCCCTTCATTCGCAAGCAAGTCTTTCTGTACACGCGTAAACGTATTCGAGCGGGAACCTGCGGTGTTTTCCAAAATATAAACACGGTTTTCAGCCCGGGCAACAACCAATAAATCCATCAAACCATCGCTGTTATAGTCCACAGGTTTAACAGCCTGGGGCAGAATCCCGACATTGATTATGCGTTCGACATTGGCTGCAGAAAAATTTGGTGATGGTCCGGCGCTCCCCCAGAGTAAAATCGCCGTGTTGCTATCTCGAAAGGGGACGACGAGATCGAGGTTGCCATCCATGTCAAAATCCGCGGCTGCAATATCGAGCGGTGTTAATAATTTTTCTGCATCCAGGGCGCTGGTGGCGAGGATTGAGTCCGCGAAGACGTTTTCAAGTACTTTATCTTTGTTATCGAAAATGCTGATGATGCTGTTGGTTGCACTGACGATGGCCAGCTCCAGAAATTCATCGTCATCGAGATTGGCAGCGACGGCTTTGACAGGCTGGACGGCAATGGGATCCATTTGTAAGTTAACCGTAGTGAAACCTGTGCTGGCAATACCGGCTTTGGTCACCACTCGAAATTGCAATCGTACCGGGACAAAATCGTTTTGATCAGCAAAAAAGAAGGGATGGATTGCAACGACGATATCTTCACCATCGGCGAAAGCTGTTTCAAAGGGAAGAGACAGAACGAGCGTTTTACCATCATTTTTCAGATCAATTTTGTAGCCGTCCGCAGTGAGATTCCCCGGTTGCAAATAATAACCGTAGTAATTCCCTGTTATCCATACATAGTTTTCGTAATTCTGGGAAAGCTGCACCGTGCTGTCAAACTCGATGGTGATCGGATCACTGGCCGATGCGATGACACTATTCGCTGCCGGTGTTGATGAAAGAATTTGGCGTGGGCCCTGGGCAAATGCAACCGCGCAAAAAAACAAGTTGATGAGCAGGACATACAATAGGGATGCGCCGAGATTTTTATGTTTTGTGTTAAATCGCATCATTTAGTCGACAATTGATTTATTTGATCTTCAATTTTTGAGGCTACTTCCCAATTACCTTTGGAATAAAATGCATCTTTACGCAATTTGAGTGCGGGAATATAATTCGTCGAAATATCAAGCATTTTTACGGTCGTTGAAATCACGTCATCGTACCGTTTTGCCCCCATGTGGTGATTGCATAACTTTTCAAAATAATCGAGACGTGTTTGTTTGGCCATATTCGGTTGTTTTCGCTTTAAATATGCTCTCTCTTTCAGGCTGACCGCAGCCGAATCGAGCTGGTTAAATTCCAGGAGCTTTGTGGATGTCTCCAAAAGCTTTGCCCACGCCTGTTGTTGATTATAATTCAAGGCAAGTGCGTGCAAATAGGCTTGTTCTGCTTGTTCAGCCTCTGACTTTCTGCTGAGATCCTGCAAGGCCATATAGCGGAATTGCAGACCGATCAGGTTTGTGTCATCCAGAGTAAGTATTTCATTCGATGAAGTGAGCAAGTCCTCGGGTAATTTATTCCGGGATTGCCGCCGGGCTCGTTCTACGAAGTAGTTCAGCCGGGCTTGCCGTGCTTTAACAGAATCCTGTAATTCGGTGTAGGCTGTTGCGCGCAGCTTTAGTGCGTTGAGATTTGTTGGCTGGATACCCAGAATTTCATCAACCTTTTCTACCAACGCAGTATAATTTTCCTGTCGCAGCAGTTCGTTGGCAATGGCTTCAAAATACTGCAACTGTGTGGCTTCAGCGGCTTCTTTATTATTCAAGCCCAGGTAGCTATCACGCTTGAGATTGTTAGCTCGAACGTTTGTGCTGTCCATGGCGATGATCTGTGTTGTCGTTTCGACTAAGTCTTTGTATTTCTGCGATGCGAATTGTGTTTCAGCCAGTTCCTGTAGATAATTAAATTTGCTTTTCAGTGCCTGGCGTCTATTCCCAAGCGAGTCATAGGCGAGCCATTTCGTCTCCAAAGCAGTTAAATTTTTATCATCAATGAGCAAAATATTTAATGCATCTTTGAGCAGGTTTAAGTGATCCTTTTGTGCTTTGTGTTGTTCCAGCAGTGCGAGGTGGTAGGCGATGCGTGTTTGTGCTGCGGCTGATGAATCCCCCAAAGCCCGGTGCGCTGCGTTCTTCTGCTGCATTGCCTCAAAATCAATGGGATTGATTTCGAGGATACGTTTATTCATCGCAACAACTTGTTGATAATTATTGCGTTCTTCAAATTTATCGGACTTGATGTGCAGCATTTCCATTTCATTGATCCGGGCTTCTCTGTTGTTGCCCATTGAATCCAGAGCCGCGATTCTTAGCTCATAAGCACGGATATTGAGGCTATCTTGCCGAAGTACTTCACTCGTATTTTTAATCACCTCTGCATAGTCCTTTAAAGCCAGCCGTAACGTACTGAGTGTGATGAGATAGGTCAATTCAGCATCAGATGCCTGCTCGTGCTGTTTCATGGCCAGGAGAGCAATTTGTTTCAACTGCAACGCTTTTATGCGTGTGCTGTCTTCTTCCAGTAATTCTTTCGCTGTCTCAAACAGATCAACATAATCCTGTTGCATCAGATGTGTCTGCATGATCGCCTCGAGATTCTCAACCTTGTCTGCACCGTGCTCGATCGCCTGTCGCAGGGATTTCGCTGCATCATCGTACAATCCCATACTGTATTTATAACCGGCGTAATTGATGTAATCTTCGATGAGATGTGGAATTTGCGGATTGAGTAAGGCCATGTAGGCCTGGTTGGCTTCCTCCCGTTGTTTTAGTAGACCATAACTGTAGGCTTTTACACGAAGGGCTTCAAGGTCATTCTTTTTTTTCGACAAAATATGGTTGGCATGAAGAATGGCTTCTTTGTATTGCCCGGAATAAAAGTAGGTCGACATCAGAAATCTTCGGGCACGATAATCTTCATCGTTTATTCGAAGTGTATAAGCAAAAGCATTTATAGCCGCTGTTGTATCCCCGAGCATGAGACTGGTTTCACCAAAAAGACGAAATCCTCTGGCACGGGTAGGGAATATAAGCATGCATGATTCGAATAAGTTGCGTGCCCTTAAAATTGCCTCGTTTTTTAAGGCATCCAGACCATTTTGGAAGTTTTGCCGCCAATAAAGGTTTTTGCGTGCAAAAATGTCCCTTCGCCAGTCGATATTCAGACGTTCGCATTTTTCGAATGCATCCATCATTTCCTGCCACTTTTCCAGTTGGGCCCGGGTTTCTCCAAGCAGGAAATAGGCTTTTGCGTCTCCAGGGTGTGTTTCCAGGTGAGCGAGCAGCGCTCGTTCTGCTTCGATGGGTGCGCCGGCCCGCTTGTTCAGATCAACGCGTTCCCATATGGGAGCACGGCACTGAAAAAACAGAAAAAGTACACAACATCCGATACCAATCCGAATGAATTTTTGGGCAGTAAAATTATGCGATGTTGTCTTTCTATTGAATGATTTCATTTTTTTCTGATTGAACTCTGTCCGTCTCTGCCAACTTGTTTTTTTGAATCAAATCGTTGCTTCAATGTCGTTATCTGACGAATTACGGTTCCATCGACTCTGCAGCGTGTCCAGGAATATTTTTGCCAGCCTATCCAATCAGTCAACAGAAATAGAAAAACTGATCTGATATTTTTTGAATAAACGATCAACCTTACAAATGCTTGTTTGTACGTTTTTAACAGGTTTACCAGGTTCTGGGTTGGATGTTTTGGGGAGCGTATGAATTTTTTAACAAACCACTCCTGAAGTTATTACATCGTAATGCGCAATTGGTCACATAAAAATAGAACAGATATTCACTATTGTTAAAGGAAAAATTCCAGTATTCATGCTGAAGGTGCGAGGTGAGACAGAGGTGTTGGCACAAAGGTGAGCGTCAAATTCCGGACTTTGAAAAATATAATTAAAGCAATTCTTCCAGTAAATCAAGAGAATAATCGTTTACCTGTTTTGGCCTATCCTCATAAGTTTCGGTAAATAGAACATTATTTTATCAATGCTTGTAAACCTCGATGATTGTAAAGTTTTGCCTATTTTGTCAGAAGAAGTTTTTTAACCAGAGCTTGCCTTCCTGAAATAATGCGATACAAATACATACCCGATGCAACTTCGTGTCCATTGTTATCTCTTCCATCCCACCAGACACGGTAGTTTCCCGGAGGCACTTTTTCGTTAAAAAGTGTTTTGACCAACTGGCCATTTGCATTATAAAGCACCAGTTTCACCGGTTCATTCCAGCCGGGTGGAATGGCAAAACTGATGATGGTGCGCATATTAAACGGATTGGGATAATTTTGGTTCAATGTGAATTCTGTTGGCAATGCTGCCAATTTTCTATTTTCCATTTCCACAGCGGTCGTCTGGCGAGAAAGCATGACATCTGCGATAAAAATTTCTGCGTAACTTCCTGCCGGCCCCTCACACCACATGTGTAAAGCGTTGTCGCCGGATTGCAGGAAGTTTAAGATATCTATCGTGCGTGCGCCTTCCAGTGGAATAAAATAAGCGCTTCCCGGTGCATCCGTCCCCTGTTCATCCGCAATAAAATCGATTTGCAGTTCGTTTATTTGCATATGTATTTTGTGAACACCATAATTATCGATGTTTAAATAACGGTCTGCCTGCGGTATTGTGAAACTGAATTCACATGCATCCGGTGGTTCGATCCGCACAGAAATGGGATCATATTCCATGACACAGCCTGCACCATTCACGACGCGGAGCATAAAGCTGGGACCACTGTTTTCCCCCGTCCGGTAGGCAACGAAATTCACCTGTTTCTGTCCGGGCTCAAATTCGTCGATATGGAGGTCTGCATCGCGCTGGCTGACAATTGAAATGCTCTGTATGCCGCTTTCCCAATCGTAGACACGTCCTCGAATTGTCGGGGGATCGCTTCGTTCCAGTTCTCCGATCGCCGGCGTTCGATCGACAAAAATCGTCAGTGTATCAAGACAGACTGCGCGGCGCTTCAAGCTGTCAATGGATGTGCAATTAATCAAGACCGCGTTGTAGCCCGGTGCGAGCACGGTGTGTGCATGAAACAGGCCATCATCTGTCACTTCGGCCGTATCCCCATTAACGACACACCAGGTCTCGGGGTTACCAATGGCGCCGCGCAACCGGTGATCCAGGTATAAATTAAAATGTGCACTGCACTGCTTGTGCCCATCTTCCGGTGAAATGATGGTCAGTTCGCAGGCAAACTCCCCACCAATGAGTGTCAAGGTATCGCTGCAGGATGTTTGTGTGCCAACCGAATCGGTAAAGGCGCAGGTCACGGCCACTTTGTTGAGACCAAGTTGGACGGGGAGCCGTGCCTGAAGAAAACCGTCCGGACGGATGGACGCAGGTATACCGTTTATGGTACAGGTAGAATCCACGTATGGCTGGACGCCCCCCGTCACGTTAGCCGAGGCGATTACAAGCATGCTGTCAGTATTCACTGTAAGACTGTCTTCCGGTTGCAAAATGGAAACTGTACAGCTGAGCACTTCGGGATAGATGACCAGGCGTTCGTTCGAACAATTGTGGTGTTGTCCTGCCACATCGGTAATTGTTGCTATTGCGGTGATCCTGTTTTCACCACGGTTCAAGGGGATTTTGCTGTAAAAGCTGCCATCTGTATTAAACTGTGCTGGCAAATCGTTGATGGTTATGCTTGTATCGTAAGGTGCAACACCACCTGAAATACGCTTTGACCCCATCACCAGTATACTGTCGGTGTAACTCATCTTTCCATATCCAGCATCAAAGAGTGATAGTGCGCCCAAAAG
>QQUM01000107.1 GCA_008501545.1 Calditrichota bacterium | reverse complement strand
AGCTACATTCCGCTATGTCATCGAAGGTGGTGTTTGGGAGAAGGAAGAAGCGAAAAAGGATTTGCGGGAAATCTTTGTTGTACCAGATCCCTACGTTGTTACGAATTCATTTGAAACCATCTATGAATTGGGTGGCACAACACAACGCCGGGTCGATTTTGTTAACCTTCCGCCTAAGTGTACAATTCACATATTTACCGCAAGTGGAAAAAAAGTTCGCACACTTGAGCATGAATCAACTGTGGATTACGGCCGAAAATCCTGGGATTTGACTTCAGATGATGGACCAGAAGTTGCTTTTGGCATCTACTTCTTTGTTGTAGATGCGCCCGATATCGGATCGAAACGAGGAAAATTTGCTCTCATAAAATGATGTTAAAAAAATATAAACTCCTGGCAGGGTATTCTATCCTGTCAGGATTGTTGTGTCTATTTTTTTCTTTGAGTTTTTATGCTTGTAGTGATAAAAATGACATTGACTCAAAGCAACAAGTAATAGCACGAGTTGGTGATCGTGTTATTACTTTGGATGAATTTAAATACAGCTATGAGTTTAGTTTTGCTCCTTTGCGAGCGGGCAATAATCCGAAAAAGGTTTACCTGGACTATATGATCAAGGAATTATTACTCGCGAATGAAGGCTATAGCAATGGCCTCAATCACAGTCCATACGTGATTTCCAGAATCAATCGCAGGAAGCGCAATGATTTGCTTGAAGCGTTTTATCATAAATATGTTTACGGTAGAGTAAATATACCGGAAGACAAGCTTCAGGATGCGACTAAAAAAGCGACTGTAAAGTGGCGTATGATAATGTGGCCGGTGAACTCACGAGAAGAAGCCCTGCAAATCAGACAAGAAACACAAAATTCCAGTTTGAAAGACTATATTGGTGAACAGCTTAAAAAACAGGATGTTCCTCTTAAAAATCAAAAATTTTTCGAGACGGATTGGCTGGATTTTTACGACATGCGGCCTGAATTTCTCAATTCTATCGAAGATCTTGAAATTGGTAAAACCTCGGAACCCATTCCGTATGGCGATGGATTTTTGCTCGTCCAGATACTTGATATCAATTTGCATGGCATTAAAGAAGATGAATTAAAATATGGGGTGAAACGGGAAAAAATGCGGCAACGGCTTTTTGATGTACAAGCAGATAGTATTTCAAGCGCTGTAATGGACTCGGTCCTGACACCACGTGAAGTTCGACTGAAAGGGCCGGTACTTGAGCAAATTGTTCCATTGCTTTATCAATGGATACAAGATGGATTACCTCGGTATGATTCACTTCTTGAAACGATTGAGCAACCAGCAGATACAGCAGCGGAATATATAAAATCACTTGGAGAAATGTTAGATCAATCCCTGGTCACAACTATTGATAGCAGTATATCTGTGCGTGATTACCTTGACTATATGAACTATTACCGAAAAACCCTGAATCAGAGCAGTTCTGAGAAAGATTTTCGTTCACGCTTTATAACCGAAGTCGGACGGATGATCAAAAATAAAACATTTATAGCCATTGCCGAGAAAGAAGGCTTTGCCGACTCCAGCGCCATCCGCACCGACCTGGAAAAGTGGGAACGCAAATGGACATATGACCTACAGCGTTACAAATTTATCCAAGGTCTTGATGTCTCAGATGATGAGTTGCAGGATTTTTATAAAAATCGCTGGCGGGAGTTACAGATTGCAGATATTGATTCGACGCGCCTTTATAAATATGAAGATGAGGCATATAACATGCTGCTTCATGAAAAACATATGGCTGTGATCAATGTGAAATTAAAGGAATTAAAGCAACGCTATCCTGTATGGATTAATAAGGAACTCCTGCAGCAAATCGATGTGGACAGCAGTTCGAAGTCACAAGAAATTTCAGTTTTTGTATCGAAAAAATTTTCTGGTGAATTCGCTGTGCCTACAGCTGATATAAAGTGGATACATTACAAATAACCTACAATTAAAACACCTATGGTTCATGCACCTTTTACGCAAAAGAAAGGAGGTACCGGAGGGTGCATTCATATTACATCAAATTCTTTTTCACAAAACGAGGAAATGTGTTATGAAGAAAATTGCTCTTGTTCTATCAATTATTCTCTGCACCTTTATCTTTGTCACACCTGCTTTTTCACAAATTTTAGTTACAGATGGCAGTGATGCGGATTGGGCGGATGTAGCCGGTGTAGAATGGGTAGACAATGTTGATGGTTTATTCCCTGCGGAGGTTGGCGCAGTGGTTACTGACATCGTTGACATTAAGGAAGCGAAAGCTATTGTTGTCGAGAACCAGATATTTAGCTTTATCCGTTTCCAGAGTGGTCCGGCATGGCCGAACAATGCCGGCAATGACAACAAGGATGGTGTCGATTATCCTTATTCACGTGGTTACTACAAGATGCTGTTTGATTTTGATAACGATGTGACGACCGGCTGGAATGTAGGCTGGTTTGAGGCACATTATACGCCTGTTGGTTATCTTGAGAGCCAGAACGTCGAAGGTGCAGAGCCGATTGGTGCAGAAGTTATGCTTGAGTGGGGTTCACGTTATCGTTCAGCTTATGATGATGGTAACAACACGCCTGGAGAAGTAAGAAATGTTTCCTACTGGGCAGCCGATTACTCTGAGTATAATGGTCAGGCCGATACGGGATCCGAATATGAGATTCTGAATCAAGATGTTGCGAATCCGGATTCTTCGAAAGCATTTGCCTGGAATGGTTCGTTGAAGATCAACAGCAGTGATGATGCTGCGTTGGTGGAAGATCAGATGCACAGCTACTGGGCTGGTCACTCCTGGGGCGATGACTATCTCGAGTTTGGCATGGAAATCACGCCACTTATTAAGTATTATCAGAACAAAGATGGTTCTTCTGTATTGCAGCCTGGTGATGTCGTTGGTTTTTGCGGTATGGTTGAGACGCCGATGGATGATTGGGGTGTTGATATCAGTTCTCGCGGTGAATTCACGGTACCTGAAAGAACAGCCCGTCCAATGGATATGACCTTTGATGGCGACAATTCAGACTGGTCGAGTATCGCTGGTGTTGATGCTGTCGATAATGTCGATGGTTTATTTCCAGCAGAAGTTGGTGCCGTTGTGACAGACAAAGTAGACATCAAGCATGTGAAAGCCTTTGCGACAACAGATGCACTTTATTATATGTTGCAATTCCATGCAGGACCAGCGTGGCCGAACAACGCCGCCAGCAGCAACAAAGATGGTGTTGACTATCCTTATTCCCGTGGTTATTACAAGCTTCTTGTAGATACAGACAATGATGCGACGACGGGTTGGAATGTCGGTTGGTATGAGGCACATTACACGCCAGTTGGTTATCTCGAGAGCCAGAATGTAGCCGGTGCAGATCCAGTAGGCGCCGAAATGATGGTTGAATGGGGTGCTCGTTTCCGCCCGGAATATGATGGTGGCACAGTTCGTAATCATGATTACTGGGCAGCGGATTATTCGGAGTACAATGGTCAGGCAGATACGGGTTCTGAATATGACATGTTCAACTACTTTGTCGTTGATTCGGATACGAGTCTGACGATGGCCCATGATGGCTTGTTGTTGAATGATCCGAGTATCGATGATGGCATTGCGGACTGGATGGCCCATGCCTGGGGCGATGATTTCATCGAAGTAGGTATTGGCTTACGTGCAAGTAAGAATTATTTTGCCAACAAAGATGGATCGGTGATATTCTCAGAAGGCGATGCTGTTGGTTATGCAGGCATGACGGAAACACCGCAAGATGATTGGGGTGTTGATATCACAAGCCGTGGCGAATTTACAGTCGCAGGTGGCGGTTCTGGTGGAACCGGTGGTGGCACGACTAATCCAATTTTAGTTACAGATGGCAGTGATGCGGATTGGGCGGATGTAGCCGGTGTAGAATGGGTAGACAATGTTGATGGTTTATTCCCTGCGGAGGTTGGCGCAGTGGTTACTGACATCGTTGACATTAAGGAAGCGAAAGCTATTGTTGTCGAGAACCAGATATTTAGCTTTATCCGTTTCCAGAGTGGTCCGGCATGGCCGAACAATGCCGGCAATGACAACAAGGATGGTGTCGATTATCCTTATTCACGTGGTTACTACAAGATGCTGTTTGATTTTGATAACGATGTGACGACCGGCTGGAATGTAGGCTGGTTTGAGGCACATTATACGCCTGTTGGTTATCTTGAGAGCCAGAACGTCGAAGGTGCAGAGCCGATTGGTGCAGAAGTTATGCTTGAGTGGGGTTCACGTTATCGTTCAGCTTATGATGATGGTAACAACACGCCTGGAGAAGTAAGAAATGTTTCCTACTGGGCAGCCGATTACTCTGAGTATAATGGTCAGGCCGATACGGGATCCGAATATGAGATTCTGAATCAAGATGTTGCGAATCCGGATTCTTCGAAAGCATTTGCCTGGAATGGTTCGTTGAAGATCAACAGCAGTGATGATGCTGCGTTGGTGGAAGATCAGATGCACAGCTACTGGGCTGGTCACTCCTGGGGCGATGACTATCTCGAGTTTGGCATGGAAATCACGCCACTTATTAAGTATTATCAGAACAAAGATGGTTCTTCTGTATTGCAGCCTGGTGATGTCGTTGGTTTTTGCGGTATGGTTGAGACGCCGATGGATGATTGGGGTGTTGATATCAGTTCTCGCGGTGAATTCACGGTACCTGAAAGAACAGCCCGTCCAATGGATATGACCTTTGATGGCGACAATTCAGACTGGTCGAGTATCGCTGGTGTTGATGCTGTCGATAATGTCGATGGTTTATTTCCAGCAGAAGTTGGTGCCGTTGTGACAGACAAAGTAGACATCAAGCATGTGAAAGCCTTTGCGACAACAGATGCACTTTATTATATGTTGCAATTCCATGCAGGACCAGCGTGGCCGAACAACGCCGCCAGCAGCAACAAAGATGGTGTTGACTATCCTTATTCCCGTGGTTATTACAAGCTTCTTGTAGATACAGACAATGATGCGACGACGGGTTGGAATGTCGGTTGGTATGAGGCACATTACACGCCAGTTGGTTATCTCGAGAGCCAGAATGTAGCCGGTGCAGATCCAGTAGGCGCCGAAATGATGGTTGAATGGGGTGCTCGTTTCCGCCCGGAATATGATGGTGGCACAGTTCGTAATCATGATTACTGGGCAGCGGATTATTCGGAGTACAATGGTCAGGCAGATACGGGTTCTGAATATGACATGTTCAACTACTTTGTCGTTGATTCGGATACGAGTCTGACGATGGCCCATGATGGCTTGTTGTTGAATGATCCGAGTATCGATGATGGCATTGCGGACTGGATGGCCCATGCCTGGGGCGATGATTTCATCGAAGTAGGTATTGGCTTACGTGCAAGTAAGAATTATTTTGCCAACAAAGATGGATCGGTGATATTCTCAGAAGGCGATGCTGTTGGTTATGCAGGCATGACGGAAACACCGCAAGATGATTGGGGTGTTGATATCACAAGCCGTGGCGAATTTACAGTTATAGCTACAGGCACAGCAGTTCAAGAAGATATCCCTGTTGGCATTGCTGACACCTACAAACTTGGCCATAATTATCCAAATCCATTTAACCCCGAAACAACCATTGATTTTACTATCGCCCAGACGGGACAAACCCAAATCGTTATTTACAACGTTCTTGGTCAGAGAGTCCATACGCTGGTAGATGGTGTCGTTCAATCTGGTACACATTCAGTTAAGTGGAATGGTAGAAATGCTTTTGGTGTATCCGTACCAAGTGGTGTTTACTATTACACCCTGAAATCGAACTCCTTTAAGCAAACCAAGAAAATGTTGTTGCTCAAATAAGATAGTTTAAACCTTCCGGGTTGCATAATCTGGAAGGTTTATTTTATGCCATGCATACCCAAAGTGGTATGCATGGCATTTTTATTAAAGTTATCGCACGTTTAACCTGATCGAAAAATAGTGCTGAATTCTTGTTTACGGGATGGTTTTTTGCTAAAATCCCGTTTTTTTATGCATTTATAAATTGAAGTTTGCCCGTTTGCAAGCTGTACTTTGGGTAAGTTGGAAATGATTGCTGAAGCCCGAACTAGAATCCGTCTGGAAAGGCTCTTTTTTTCGTCATTCCAGAATGCTTTTATCCGGAATCCACAATTTTTTAAAGCTACTAGAAATGGATTCCGGCTAAAATCTTGCCGGAATGACATCCTGCCGGACGGACACGAATTAGTCGGTAAAGCATTTATGAGTATAAGGAAGGAAAATGGCTGTAATTTCATCACGACTTCGGAATCTACTAATGAAAGCATTCCTGTTATTCTTTGGAACATTGTTCGTTTTTTCGTGCTCAGATTTTTCGAAAAGTCCTGATCTGGCAAAATTTGATGGTGGATCCGTGACCCAGCAGGACTATATTGAACATTATTTACTCAGCACACAATATAAACCGGATGTATGG
>QQUM01000181.1 GCA_008501545.1 Calditrichota bacterium | reverse complement strand
CAATACAATTCGCTTCCAAAATAACCAGGGGTTGCGACTCGCTGATACTCGTGAGCGCCATCACATCGATTAAAGGAAAATATTCCCTGATCTCAATCCTTCCGGTAAATTTCACAATGTCGTCTAATCCAAGCAGCTGCACCAGGCGCTTGCAATCTTCGTAGTAGGCTGGCTCCTCATCAATCGGTCCCATGATAAGCACTTGCATGTTGTCGATGGACCGGGATGCCCGTTTGCATGCGCGGATAAAAGTTTTCACATCTTTGATGGACACCACCCGCCCCATAAAACCGATGACAAAGGGATCATCAGGAGCTTTGGCGGGTTTTTCCAGCCGCGACAAGTTCTGCACATCGACACCATTGGGGATGATACGCAGCTTCTGCCGATCAGCGCCTTCCTCGATTTGAAAATGAAAATTGGCCCGTGTCAGCGTTATGATGGCGTCGGCGTAATGGTAACACAGCCGGCTGAGGAAACTGAACATTTTGTTCCACAGATGTTTGATGTGATTATAGGACCGATCGAGCCGCACAGAACTGCTGTTCTTCTCATAGATCCATTCCGCACGGCTGATTTCGATTCGCCGTTCTCGGGTGTAAATGCCATGCTCCGTTAACAACAACGGTTTTTTGTTTTTGATTTTTCCCAGAACTGCCCAGAGACCGGCGTAGCCTGTGGAAACAGCATGGTAAATGCGCGCCGCCGGCAACGGCTCACTCATCACTTTAAACAATGGCTGATGAATGAAGCGTATACTCCAGAAGTAATCAAGAAATGAATCGTGGGGAGCCTTTTCTTTATACAGTTTCATAAGAAGTCCCCATGACTTTTTCATATTCAGGATTTCATGCGGTGCATGCCCGCGTTTTTCGGCATGGAAAAAGGCATCGAATATTTCTTTAAACATTTCCGATTTGTGATGCGGCTCTGGTGTATCATGGAATTCTTGCAAATAGTGCCAATCCTCATGTTTTGGCCGCTGTGCTCTGCTCTTTGGCAAATTGGTGTTATGGAGACACATTTCATGCATTTCAATGACATTATCCGGCAGATCATAGCGAAAAGTCCGGTCGAACTTCTCATCGGGTGTAATAACTGCCAAGGCAAAGGTAAAATCAGGCAGGCTTAAAATCAACTGATGCACCCAACTGGAAACGCCACCTGGCACATAAGGATAAGAGCCCTCGAGGACCAGGCAAATATCAGCGCATTGTTTTTTCATGATGCCGCCACCTCCAATTGATCATCTGTATTCGCTCTTGTCCACCAATTGACCGTGTCTGCATAAATATCCGGTACGTTGCCGATTGATTTGATTTCCCGGCACATCGCTTTCACTTTATCATATTTTTGCAAAGTGTAATAAACCTCCGCCAGCCAAATCCGGGGATTGAGATCATCCGGATTCGCCTGAATTAATTTGACAAAAACAGCTTCCGCCTCCGCCTGTCGTCCTGCTTTCAGCAGCAAACGACCAAATTCCACGGTAGCCGCTTCGTCGCCCGGCACAAGCGTGCAATATTGACTGAATTTTTCAATGCCGAGATTCTGGTAGTATTGCAGAAGCGAATCATCGAGAACGCCCAGATGGCAATAGAGATCAAATGCCCTGGCCAGCTCAAGCATGTACTTCGTGTACATCGGTTCCTTTTTCAACAATTCCTGCAGCTTTGCGATTTTTTCCACCGTCTTTTCTTCGATGGCGATTAATGCAGAAGCCGCCAAAATTTTGACATCAGACGATGACTGGCTCAGTACCGATTGCAAAATGCTCACAGCCGATTTATTCCCCACCCGGTTCAATTTCTGAATTGCGATTTCCTCCAGTCTCTGGTCACCACTGAGAAAGATATCTTTTAATGCATCGATATTTTGTTCCGCCCGCATAAATCCAACGATGTCTTCACTTAGCTCACGGGGTACTTCGTCTAATTGATGGGCTGCCAGCGTTTCATCGAACTCAAAATAATCATCTTCGACAAATTTCGCCTTGCGCGATGCGACATAAACCATAGCAAGCCCCGGCATACTATAGGCCGGAATAGCACACGTCACGGCCAGAGCAATAAGTAGAAAATTGAAATTCACCATTTCTTCTGTTTTTTGTGAAACGTACAGCAGCAGAACAAAAATGGTGCTCAGCAGAAGATGACCGATGAAACTCACCACAAAAATCCAACCCGAGCCCGAAACAAGCCAGCGGGCCGCAACAATGTCCGCAGCGATACACAAAACGAGCAGCAAAATTGTCGAAATTGTTATTGTTGTTTGTTTCACTTTTCTCATTCAAAAACTTAATTGTCCACATGCAAAAAAGAGATATCTTCAAACTCAACTTTATTGTTTTCAACAAAGTGCATATCATCAAACGCCAGTTCAGTACTATCGAAAACCGTGCCGTTGAGCAGCTCGAGGAATGAAAGATCGAGATCGGGGTTTTGTTTCTGGGAGAATTTCTTTTCGACCTCGCTTTCAAATTTACCTACATCCCGCATGGAGGTTCTGAACCGGCTCACCCCGGCACGAATTGCCAAAATATCCTGCGATTGTTCAAATGGTTTGAACTGATAATTGGTGATCTCCTGCAGCAGGCAATCGGTGAGTTGCTGAACTATTTCATCCGGAAAGCCGGTAAAAATGATGGCGTAGGCATCCGGCCATTTGTAGCGCCCGATAATCACCGTATCACAAAGTTGCCGCTTAAAAATTGCACCAAGCACCATATGCAAATCTTTCCGAATATCCTCCGTCATTTCATTGTATCGCTCAATTCGCAGCAGCGCCAGGGACAACCGGCCTTCGAATTGCCGTGCGCGAATCATTTCGTGATGCAATCGGGACTGAAAATATGCATAAGTGAACGTCTCGTTGCCACTGGCCGGATCGTAAATCCGTTCCTTCCCGGCCTCCTCGATCTGCATACGTTTATCGAGAAGCGTCGATACCCAATCGCCAATGCGATTGAAAATACGGATGGCGTGGTGGTTAAAAATGAGAAATGGAATACGCTCGATATTGATGACACCGAGAAGGCTGTCATCCTGCCTTTTCATGGGAACAGCCATCATGATCGGTTGCTCTTCCTGCGATTCCCATTCTGCTTCCGAATCGGGAGGATTTATAGAAACCAGCGACCGCGTTTCGAACAAAGTCCCAATTAAGCCATCGGTCAGGTTCAACGTTTGTGGGAGTTTACTCAATTTGTCCGGATCATACCGTTCTTGCAGCACGAGTTTATTGCCGTCGAGGGTGTAAATAGAAGCCGTTTGCACCTGCAGTTGTTCTGACAGCATTTCAAGAATTTTTGTGTAAAGCTTGTCCGTTTCAGAGATGTCAATCTGATTCAGGCGGTCGAACAGCGAAAGCAGTGTGGACGTTTGTGTGGCAATACGTTTTTCCAGCTCCTGTTTTGAAGTCGAAACAGCGACGAGCAGGACGTTCAGGTCTTCTACTTTTTTATCCACCACGCTCAATTGTTTGTCGAGTTTGTGTTTCTGAGTTTTATAGATTAAGCGAATTTGGCCAAGAATGGCACCAGTCAGAATAAACAAAAACGGGATACGAAATCCCTGATGAGGAAAACGCATGCTATGAAAATCGATAACGCCGACCTGGGCTGCAAAATAAACATAAATCGCAGCGCTGGCCGCACCTGCGATGATGCCCTGCAACAAACCATACCGCGAGGCAATCAACAAAACCGTGATCCAGTGGGGATTCGGTGAAACGCCAACAAATCCGGGATTGGCCGGGTTCAAAAGCAAATTGAATGCATGCAAAACACCAGTAAAAAGCAGGATCTCGGCCAAAAAGAAATAATCGCGATAGGCCCAAACGTCCTCTTTGTGGAATTTCATTTTTTAACATCCCTGTTATCTAGTAAAAATAGCCTAAATCAAATAAAATATTGTACGAATCGCCTTGCACCAGCGCCTGTCTTTCTGTCCCGTAGCTTAGCTGACTGCGCAGGCGCACATTACGTAAAAGCATGTAATCGACATTGAAATCGGTGTAATAAATCATTTCATCACGCGCAGCCTGATACCCGAGGCTCCCACCCAGGTTGAGAAAAAACCGGCTGCCATCGTAACTGTAGCGCAGGCCGAGATTATGCACCATCTCATCATGAAGAAACTGGTTTAACTCATGTCGTCCCCCAATGCCGGAATAATCAAATCGATAAAAATCATAACTGAAGAGCACATTGCGCAACGCATTGAAAGCATAGTCCGTTTGCACATGCATTCGGTTTAAGGTACCCATTTCCAGATTCGGCAGCGTCAGCGAATTCGTAAAATGAGCATAACCTGCATGCAAACGCCAATGCGCTATCGGGTTGAAGCCAACCGTCACCTCAATCCCCTTCTGTCGGCCACCGAGACATTCTGCAAAATAAATATCCCGCCAGATCTGGTTGTAAAACAGACGCAATGCCAACGCATTTCCCGGGTGAAAATACCAGCGTGTCACCGCTGAGGCGGTAACACCCTGGTTTGCACCGTGCTGGTTTAAAGCTGCGGTTGAACGCAATTCCAATTGCTCGTTTAAACGTGAGCGTACGCCAGCGGAAACGCTGGAATACTCAGCCTGCTTTTCAGGCCGCCGGGTGTCCGTTGGCTGAATTTTGTCAGCGCGGAAAAAGAACTGACCCAGCGACGATTTGGCAAAGGAACACAAAACCGAATACATCTTCCTTTGAAAACGGCTGCTCTGCTGTCCAACAGCATAACCCGTCGAGACTGCAGCGCCATTATCACGTCGCAAACGAAACAATCGCGCACGGGCTGCTTCGTTTTGCGGATCAACAGCAAGTGCCGCTTGCAGCTTGTTTTCAGCGGAAACCCAGTCCCCAAGCATCAAATGCAAATCAGCCATATCGAGCAATTGACCGCTGTTCAAAACCCCGTTTTTCTCCAATTGGTTCATCGCCTGCAGTGCCTTGGCCGGTTCACCATTTTTAAAATGAAGCGCACTTTGCAACTGAATCGCCTGATTGTTTGCCGGATGTTTTTTGCGAAATAAAGCAAGCCGTGTTTGGGCTTGCGAAAACTGTGAAACATCGATAAGCGAAGCGATATAGTCCAACTGAACAAAAACATCATCCGGCGATTCGCGCAGCAATTTTTCATAAATCTGCCGCGACGCACGCATTTTCTTTTGCCGGGCCAGAATTCGTGCCTGTACAAGCTTTTTGTTTTTATTCTCCGCTTCCGATTTCAGCATGCGCATGGCCGTGCGAAACTCGGTGCGGGCTTCGCGTTGTTTCTCGCCGGCCAGATAAATTTCACCCAGATGAAAACGGCTTTCATAATCGCCTTCATACCCTTGGTGGTACTTTTCGAGAATCTTCGTTGCCATGGACGGCCGGTTATTCCAGGCGTAACTCATTCCCAGTGTTCGCAAGAGGACGCTGTCATGCGGCATCGTTTTGAGCAACGGCCGTGCCGCTGAAATGGCTTCATCAAACATCGCCGACTCAAAATAGAATTGCACCAGTTGTTTTTGTTCCGCAAGCGTTTTCATTTTTTTTGGCAAGGCAGCCCGCATTTTCTTTTTCTCACCAAGACGCCAGTAAAGCATGGCGATCTGCAATCTCTCGCTCGTCGTCAGGGAACGCTTTTTATCCTGTTTTTCAAATTCTGCCAATGCCTGGTGGTAAAGCCCATTGCGCACCAACTCATTGCGGTAGCCAAATTGATAGTCGAGATTGCCGGGAAATTTTCGGGATAACAACCGGTAGCAGTGCAGCGAGCGTTCAGGCTGGTTTTCCCGCACAAACTGCCGTATGCAGGTTTGCAGATAATTTTCATCTTCAACTTGGTATGCTTCCACCCCTTGCCAGAGCACTGCAGCAGCCTGGGCATTTTTATCTGCCGCGATAAGGGCATAGGCCAGCTGTTGCCGTGTCACAGCATCCTGTGGTTGTATTTGCAGCACATCGATAAATTCATCAATTGCAGCGGATAATTCACCGGTTTTAAACAACATCGTTGCACGATTTTTTCGATCGAGCGTGCGGGCTATATGGCGGGAAAGCATGCGCTCCTGCAACGTCAGGTACTGGTCAAACTTCTTTTGAAAGCTGTATTCCTGCAATAAAAAATCGATGGTCGTCCTGCTGGTATCGCCCTTTTCAAAAGCAGCGCGGTAGGCAATGAGCGCTTCTCCCGGTTCATCGATGGTCTGAAGTAAAACTGCCAGCTTTTTATGCAGCGCGGCATTGTCGGGTGCGTGTTCCAACTGCTTTTTCATGTGAAAAAGAGCGGAACTCGGTCGACCGAGAAAAATGAACAAGTCGGCAAGCTCTCGATGCACATCCGTATTTTCCGGTTCCATCTTCAACCGATTTTCCAGATAATACACTGCATGCAGCGGCTCATATTGCCTGGAGAGCGCCAAAAACTGGTTGCGATAGGTCGCCCGGCTTGCGAACTCTGCATAAGCCAAATAATGCAGATGGGGCAAAGACCGGGGGGCCTTTTTTTTCCATTTATAGATTTCCACCA
>QQUM01000827.1 GCA_008501545.1 Calditrichota bacterium | reverse complement strand
GTCGGTGAACGGTACATCTGAAGCAGGCAGTAGTCTTACTCAAGTAATTTATAACCAATACCATAAATAGTTAAAATGTGTTCCGGATTTGCCGGATCTTTTTCAATTTTTTTCCGGATTTTTGCGATGAAGTTGTCAACAGTCCGGGATGTAGGATAGATTTCATAACCCCATACTTTATTTAAAAGGTCGTCACGGCTGACGACTTCATTCTTGTGCTGGTAGAGAAATTTGAGGATTTCGTATTCTTTGTAAGAAAGATCGACGTTGGCTGTTTCACTCTTTGCTTTGTAGTGTTCAAAATCGATTTCCAATTGCCCGATTTTTACAGATTTCAGGTCGGAACCCGAGTTTTCGGGATAACGGCGAAGCACGGCTTTTACCCGGGCGAGCAATTCCCGGACACTAAATGGTTTCGTTATGTAGTCGTCTGCACCAAGTTCGAGACCGCGTACTTTGTCTATTTCCTGTTTGCTTGCTGTGAGCATTATGATTGGTGTTTTCGAGCCGTTCTTGCGCAGCTCTTTACAAACATCAAATCCTGATTTTTCCGGGAGCATTACATCCAAAATTATGAGATTATAGGCATTGGCAAGCGCCATTTCCAAACCTGTCTGCCCATTGTTGGCGATACTAATATCGTGTCCATCAAATTCAAAAGTGTCTTTTAAACCAGATGCCATTTCGGCTTCATCCTCAACGATCAGAATTGCTGCCATCGATCTCTCCATTTTTATCCATTACAGGAAATACCAGCGAAAAGGTACTTCCCTCGCCAACTTTACTTTTTACTGTAATTTGTCCCTTGTGCTGTACCATTATATTTTTGACAAGCGTCAATCCCAGGCCACTTCCCTTGGTCGTGTGTATTAAACTGTTTTCAACACGATAAAATTTCTTGAATATCTTTTTTTGCTCTTTTACGGGGATGCCAAGTCCAAAATCTTGCACTGAGAGAACGACTGTACCGTTCATCCTTTTCAGTGTGATGTGAATGGATTTGTTGCCGTTGGAATATTTGATTGCATTGTCAATCAAGTTGACAACAGCCTGCCGCACAGCTTCGGAATCGAGTTGCACGAGTGGCAGATTCAATTCAAGCGAACTGTTGATTTTAAAGCCCTTTTGTTGGATATGATACTGGTAGAAATCCATAATATCATTGACAATCAGGCGAATATTTGATGGTTTTAAATTGTATGTTTTCCGCTTTGATTCAATTTTCGAGAAATCGAGAATATTGTTGATGAGCTGTGTAAGCCGGGTGCTCTCCGCCATGATGGTTCTGTAATAATGCTGCTTTTTCTCCTCAGATCGCACCCTGCCCATTTCCATCAATTCGGCGAACATGCGAATGAGAGCGAGTGGTGTGCGTAATTCGTGTGATACATTTGCGACGAAATCTTTTTCTTTCTGTGCCAGCAGCATTTCCAGATACACATAACGAATTATATAAAAAATGCTCACAAGGAGAATGAAATTTATGATGGTGAGAACGAGAAAATTTGATTGCGTTTGCGACTGTGAAAATTCTTCGAGTGTTGTACCGGCGAGTTTGATTTCCAATTGCAGACTGGGAATGATCCACATAGCTTCACTGCGTTCGAAAATATCCGAGTTTACTTCTTCAGTTGTATAAATGATTTTCGCGGTGGCCACGTCGCGTACACCAAATATAAAACTACTCTCCTGCATAGAATTGAACTTGCGGCCGACGATTTCCCGAATAAATGTCAGATCATCAATGAAAATACCGGCAAGGGTCGGAATCGTTTTTGCATTTTCGATATTGACTAACGGGAACAGCAGAAGTGTCGTCTGCGTGTCACCTTCCTGTGGCCATCGTAAAACATGAGGATTCACATACCCCTGTCGAGCCCGATCCGCCATTTTGAGTATGGCGATTCGATCCTCCATGATGACTCCTTCAATTTCCTTCAGTGAGCTTTCATCCAATGCGGCGTCAGGGATTTGGTCTTTCCCACCTTGTATGTACGTTGTATATGTGGACAGGCCCGTTCGAATAAATCCGCTGTGAATAGGGGAATAGGAGCGGACAAAATTTTTGAGTTTTGATTTGATTTTTTGGGGCTGGGTTAAGGCATTTTTTTCCTTTGAAAACTGGCTTGAAAGCTCTGTAACCCATGAATTAAAATTATCCCAACAGTTTTGGTTCACCGCAAAAAGAATGGTGTCTAACTGCCGTTCATAAATGGATTCCAGCAATGCTTCCTTTTTATCCTGTTGAATAACTTCAAAAATTGTGACGGACAAGACCGGAAGCAGAATAGCAAGGAAAAATGCGATGATTATTTTGAAAAGACGTGATTTTTTCATCCGTGTATTCTCAATTTTAAAATGAATTTTAAATAAATTCAATGCGAATGGCAAGGATAAACTCTGGAACTTTTATAGGATTTTGCTCTGCGTTGAGGTGATAGATATAGTTACATTGGCATCAATTCCCTTTAGTATGAAAATAGGCATGCCGATTTGAAAATGTTAGTATCATTTCAACTTATCGCATTTTGCCGGAGACGGATCCAATGGTGTGGAAACCTGAAAACAAATTACTCAATTTGGAACGTATGAAACATATTTTCCAGACTCCCCCAAATTCAACATTTCGTGTCAAATTGTACGCAGCAACTTATATCCCATTGCTGTTCTTTTTCTGCATTGAACTCTTCCTGATGCCCATGATTGGTCAACCGCATAGCACCGGGTCAGGCGTTGCTACCCTGAGTGCTGGATTCCTGGCATCAGCTTTTGTTGCATTTTTTGCACTTCGGTTCGTGTTGGATCGGAGTAATCCTGAACACATTTTTAATACAGCATCGAATGGACAACAGAGAGAATCAAAGCATCCGTTGAATTCGAACAATATATCGGCGCCGGAAAGCCGGACTTATGATGAAGATTTGGTGCGGAAGGCAGAACATCTCGCCGCTGGCAGAATCGATTGGCATGTTATTGCATCGGTACTTGAGAAGAATGACGCGTTACCATTATTAACTGAGGAAGAAATTCACACTGATGATCCGCTGCAGGTTGCAATTGCTAAAATCAAGTATCAGCTGCAAGTTGTCACATTGCAAGCCTGTGCGATCGCCAGGGATCAACTGCAGCATCCGGTCTTTACACAGCAAATCGTAGGAGAAGTCGGTCGTGTATTTGGTGAACTCACAAACCACATGCGAATCGTGCATAATAAAGCGGAGAAACTGGCACAAGGCGGATTCGATGAAAATGGTGCCGTAGATTTGCAAAAAAAGGACGCAGATGGATTGAAAGCCAATTTAAATCTAATTCATCATCAATATGATGTGTTGCTGCAAAGAGCAAACAAGATTGCTTCAGGACGATTTGAAACGGAACAAATCGAAGAAGTATTAAAAACAGGTGATGATGCAATTGAGGCTGCAACCATCTCAAGCAAAGCAGGCGGGCAACTGGATGCTGCTTTTGATCGAGTCGAGAGTCAACTTCGGCTGCTTACGCTGCAGGCGCGTAAACTTGCAACGGATGAGCTGGATTCACCATTATTCGATCATGCAATCGAAGGTGAGCTTGGTGAAGCGATTCATTCGCATGCAAAAAATTTAAAAATTGCTGCCGCACGGATGAATGCACTCGCGGATGGTGATTTAACAGGGGAATGGCGGACAAATGAAAATGAAACCCCAGTCCCCGAAGAAACAGATGAGGCAACTCGCACAGAGCGCGTCTTGTCCTCCAGTATTCAACGAACCACAGATAATTTTAAAAAAGTACTGGATGAGATCGTCTCTCTGATCGAAAGCGCGAAGCAGGGCAATTTATTTTTGCGCGCCAATACGGATGCGTATTCCGGCTACTTCAAAGATGTCTGTGAGCATCTCAATGCGTTATTGGAAGCAGTCGAAACACCCCTGGAAGAAATTGGGATGGTTTTTACCCGTCTTTCCATGAACGATTTGACAGCGCGCGTTGAAGGTGAATTCCATGGAACTTTTGCACTACTGCAGCAGGCTTTGAATTCAACTATCGAAAATTTCCAGACGAATATCGCGAATATCAGTTCGAATGCACAAAATCTTGCAGCGTCTGCCGAAGAATTTTCCGTTATCAGTCAAAACCTGGCACAAAATGCATCGAATACCGCAGAACAGTCAACGATGGTTTCTTCCGCTTCCGATCAGATCAGCCGGAACATAGAATCAGTCGTGGCCAGCACGTCCGAAATGAGTACGAGTATTCGGGAAATTGCGGCGAATGCGCATAAAGCATCGGATGTGGTGCATAATGCACAAACGCAGGCGAAGCACGCCAACCAAACCATCCATCGATTGAGCGACAGCAGTAAAAATGTTGAGCACGTGATCAAAATTATATCGGAAATTGCAGCACAAACCCGGCTTCTCGCCTTAAACGCAACGATTGAGTCGGCGCGTGCGGGTGAAGCGGGAAAAGGATTTGCGGTTGTTGCCAATGAAGTGAAACAGCTTGCGGATGCGACAGCAAATGCGACCGGCTCCATCAGTGAACGGATTGAGCAAATACAGAACGACACGGCGGATAGCATCACGGTAATCGATGATATCGGAGTTATTATCGACCAGATCACTGCTATTTCGAATAATATCGCCGCCGCAGTGGAAGAGCAAAGTGCGACGACCAATGAAATTAAGCGAACTATTGATGAGTCGGGTTCTGGTGTGCAGGAAATCACCCAAAACATCACCGTCGTGTCGCAAACGGCACATAACACAAGTCATGGTGCTGACGAAACACGTGCCACATCACAGGAACTTTCAAAAATGGCAGTTGCACTGCAGGACCTTGTTGAACAATTCTCTTATTAATCTGGACCTGAGAAATGCTGAAAATGAAAACGATACGACACAAACTGATTTTATTCTTTTTACTCATTTCAATAATCCCTCTGCTCATTTTAGGTGGATACAACATTATCAGCACCTCAAAAAATCTTGAGAAAGCAGCAACCAATAATCTGCGGGACAAATCTGCAGAAAAAGTCGACCTGATCCGGACGCGATTGCGAAAGGTTGAAAATGATCTTCGGTTTCTCAGCACCAGCTTTGCAATAAATAATTTAATGGAAGCCTACGTCTTTGATGATCCGGACGAGATAAATTACTGGTCGGACGCAACCGCAAATATGTATTTGAGTTTTTCACAAAATAATGATCACTACAAAAAAATTCGATACATCAATGAAAATGGCCAGGAAATAATACGTGTTGATTGTGATAGCACTAAAAGCTGGATTGTAGATGAAAATGAACGTAGAAATGAAAGTGATCAACTTTTCTTTACGAATGCAATGAAGCTGCCGCAGGGGGAAATTCACTCTTCAAATTTAGAATTGGAATTGGAAAAAGGCGCTGTAAAGAAACCCTATATCCCGCTCATGCATTACGCGACGCCGGTCTTTGATGAAGATGGCGCCACGCGCGGTTTGGTGGTTTTGGATTTGTATGCTGCGTCATTTCTTCGTCCGTTTAAAGCAACAAATTCAGGCCGGGCAATATTGGCGCGCACTGATGGTTATTTTCTGGCGCACCCGGATACTGCCCTGGAGTGGGGATTTCAATTGGGGAAAACGGAAAGCACGATTAAAAACGAGGTGAGAGCAGACCTTTTCGAACGCATGGCTGCTGCAGATAATGGTATTGCTGATACAGGGAATGGCAAGATTTTTTCCTTTTCTCCCGTCTACTACCAGCCATCAGATTCCAGCCGGTACTGGATTGCGCTTGTTGAAGAATCAGAAGATGTAATATATGCTGCCGTTGATTCTTTTATCAACTCGCTGCTTTTTATCATATTTGCGATCGGATTAGTCGTCTTTTTCCTTTCAAGTCTGATTAGCAAAAGTTTCAGTCAACCCATATCCGAAACTGTGGAGGTCATTACCCAAATTGCCAATGGAAATCTGCATCAGCCAAAATTGAAAAATACTTCCCACGATGAAATTGGTCAACTCGCCAGGGCATGCAATAAAATGCTGGATGGTCTTGGGCAATTGGTCCGGAAAGCCGAGGCAATTGCGGATGGAAAACTTGGGGCTGTCGCACTGGAAAAAGCGATAAAAGATGGGAAGTCAATTCAAATTGCTGCTGCCGAACAAGCTGGCAATGAAATGCATGGCTTGCAGGGTGATTTGGCAGAGGCGTTTCTCAAAATGCTGCAGCAGCTCAAAATTTTGACCGTCCAGGCGCGTTTTATCGCCAGCGATGAACTGCACCATCCGGCTTTGCAGCATCAGCAAAAAGGGGAATTGGGTGAAGCCTTTAATGAAATGGTTCAAAATCTCGGCGTGATGGCACAACGGGCAAGTGACATTGCTGATGGAAAATTAAAGGAGAGTTCGGCACAAGACCAGGCAGGCTTGCACGTTGATGGTGTCCTGGGGAGTGCTTTCGTGAAGATGCATCATCAACTGACTGAGCTTGTTTACCGCGCTGAAGCTATTGCTCCGGGCAAATTGGGCTCGGAGGACGCAGAAA
>QQUM01000686.1 GCA_008501545.1 Calditrichota bacterium | reverse complement strand
GAATCGAATTTTCGGACACATTTCTAAACATCGCGACCTTCAACATGCCAAGGAAACACTATCAGCTCATTCAGAGATAGTAAAAGCTATCGAACAACGTGACGCGGACACTGCCTATAATTGTATTTATAGTCATATTAAATTAAGCTTGAATGAAGCGCTGGAAGTATTGGATGATCAATTTTATGAAGATAATTTTTAATGGAAGGATGTTAAAAATGGGAAATCGGATACTCCAAATCAGCCTGATATTGGCAGCTTTTGTTATTCTCACTTCATGCAATTCTGATGATATTACACGAAGTGAAGTAGCGTCATTTAAGCCGACAAATGATTCGTTAAATCCTTCGGATTGGGTTCGAGTTTACAAACGGAAATAATCTTTAAACGATAATTCTGGAGAACTATAGTATGATGAAATTTCCTGAGCAAACAATACGACGGTTGGAGAAATCTGGCGTTGCCGCAGGCTTCTCTGTTGAGAAACCGGAGCATGCCGTTCCCATTGCAAAAGCTTTGCTGGCCGGTGGCATCGATGCCATTGAATTGACCTTTCGCACTCCGGCTGCATTGGATGCGCTTAAGGCAATTTGTGCCAATGTACCGAAGATGCTGGTAGGAGTCGGCACCATATTGACGCCGGAACAGGTGGAGCACGTTAAAGCGGCAGGTGCTGATTTTGGCGTAGCACCCGGAATGAATCCCAAAGTAATTCAAGCGGCTGAGAAGGTCGGATTACCGTTTGCGCCGGGCATTGCCACTCCATCCGAACTGGAAGCCGCAATCGAGTATGGCTGTCGATTAGTGAAATTTTTTCCGGCGGAAGCCATGGGTGGATTGACATACCTGCGCAGCATGGGCGCACCTTACAAACATTTGGGCATTCGATACTTTCCGCTGGGCGGGGTGAATTCTGAAAACATGGTTGCTTATCTGAATGAGCCAAACATACCAGCGGTCGGCGGCACATGGATTGTTAAAAAAGAGCTGGTTGAGATGGAAGACTGGGCTGGAATTACTGCCCGTGCTGCTGAAGTGCGGCAGATTCTGGACGAATCAATGTGAGTGGTAAAAAGAAATACTAATATTTGAGAGCGCCAGGCACTTCAGATGTGCCTGGCGTTTGGCACGACTAAAAAGTGAGGATTATAAAATGAGTAAAGCAGTAGTAACTTTTGGAGAAATCATGGGGCGCATGGCTGCTCCTGCAAACCTGCGTTTACGTCAGACGCGTATGATTGAGGTCACCTATGCCGGCGCTGAAGCAAGCGTTGCTGTTTCCATTTGCAATTTTGGTGGCACAGCCCGCTACGTAACCGCTTTGCCGAAGCATACACTGGCAGACGCAACGGTCGATTCCGTTCGTGCCATGGGCGTCGACACCCAGTACATCCTGCGCACCGATGAAGGTCGGTTGGGTCTTTACTTTCTCGAAACTGGCGCCAATCAGCGCCCGAGCAACGTTGTTTATGACCGCGCTGATTCGGCTGTAGCGATAACTCCTGCGGATAAATATGATTGGGACAATATTTTTGATGGCGCGCAGTGGCTGCATTTGAGTGGCATCACACCGGCGCTATCTAAAAACGCCGCCGAAGCGACGCTGACCGCAGCGCAAAAAGCTAAAGCCGCCGACGCGCAGGTCTCCCTCGATCTGAATTTCCGTGGCAAGCTTTGGAAGTGGGAGTCCGGCAAACCAGCGCGCGAGCTGGCGCAGGAAAACATGCGCAAAATCTTGCCTTATATTGATGTCGTCATCGCCAATGAAGAGGATTGCCACGATGTGCTCGGCATTCAGGCTGGCGACACCGACGTGCATTCCGGTGAGCTGGACACCTCCCGCTATCCTGACGTCGCCCGCCAGGTTTCGCAGCAATTCCCTAATGTCAGTCATGTGGGCATTACTCTGCGCGAGAGTCTTTCCGCATCCCACAACAATTGGGGCGCTATGCTTTACGTGGCCGCGGAAGACAAGCCGTATTTCGCGCCTCTGGACGCAGACGATAACTATCAATCCTATCAGATTAAAAATATAGTCGATCGCGTTGGCGGTGGTGATTCTTTTGCCGGCGGGTTGATCTTTTCCCTGACCACACCGGAACTCAGCGAGCCGCAGACTGCAGTGAAGTATGCAGTGGCCGCCTCATGCCTCAAGCATTCCATCAAAGGCGATTTTAATATCTCAACTCGCAAAGAAGTGGAAGCTTTGATGGGTGGTTCGGCCTCCGGGCGTGTGGTTCGGTAAGATTACTCAGCATAGCGCTAATCCACCCCCTTCGACTACGTTCAGGACATCGCCTGACCGCTGCTCATCGGCTTCGCCGTTCGCATCGGTCTGTCCTCTCCCAGGATGGGATTTAGTCCGAGGCGATTCCCAATTCCCATCCTGGGAGGGGCAGACCATTGCGAACGGCGAAGCCGATGAGCAGCGGTCAGGGGTGGGTTCGGGCTGAGCTATCTTTATAGCCGAAACTGCACCATATTATCGTGACATCATTCTAACCAAGGAAAGGTAAAGCCATGCGTTGCTCAAAATATTCAAACAGAATCAATACACTCGCGCACCCTTATTCACGACGTGATTTTCTAAAAACAATGAGCGCAACCACGGGCGCCTTACCTGTAGGGGGAGTAATTAACAGCCAGCTTTTTGGCGGTGTGGCCGGGGAAAAATCTAAAGTGTCGGTGGCGACAGCAACGTCTTATGACTCCGCGCTGCTACGGCAGGTTATGGAAAACATGATAAATGACATTGGTGGTTTGAGTGACATTATAAAAACAGGCGACGCGTTTGTTTCTCTTTCATCCAAAAATTTCATGTTAGTGGTGATAATCTCACACTAACTCAACATTCTATCTGAGAAAATATAACAAGATCACATATTGAATTAAAAATAGTCTCGGTGCGATTAATTATTGTTTTTTATTAATTTAAATCGTTTTTCAAAAAGAACTTGAGTTTTATTAAAGTATGCTGTACTTTCTCGGTAAAGTCTTCTGTGTTCAAACAAATTGTATTACAAAATGTAAATTATGCAAATTCGACAGATTGATATAGCCAAACAACTCAACGTTACTCGAATGACAGTCTCGAAGGCTTTGCGCGATCACTCTGATATTTCGCATGAAATGAAAGAAAAGGTTCGAGGTGTAGCCAAAGAATTGGGGTACATACCCAATCGTATGGCGAGTCAGTTGCAGAACAAAAAATCTCACACCATCGGTGTTGTAATTCCAGATATATCAAATTCATTTTTTTCGTACACGGTGCATGGCATCATGGATGCGGCAGAACACCATGGCTACGATATTATCATGGCTGGCTCGCGCGAGAGTGAACGAGTTGAAAAGAATAATATATTCAAGCTCCTTTCATTGCAAGTTGATGGTATCCTGGTGGCGGTTTCCACGCACACAACTGACAGGGAAATATTTGAAATCGTTAAACGAACGAAAACACCCCTTGTTTTCTTCGATCGTTCCATCAAGGATGCAGGATTCAGTTGCGTTGGCATAGATAATGTGCAGGCTGCTTTTAAGCTTGTTTCCTTTGTAATTCAACAAGGTTACACGAAAATCGCTCATCTGGGAGGGTACTCTGATTTCTCAGTTGCGAAAATGCGTTGTGAAGGATATAGAAAAGCGCTTGCAGAAAATAATATTCCGGTGAACAATGACTGGATTATTAAAGAAATGTTCGATCGAAATTCAGGATACAAAGGTTTTAAAAAGTTGTTTTCACTCGAAAATAAACCTGAAGTAATTTTTGCAGCCAATGACATTATAGCACAAGGCACCTATGATGCTGCGCGTGAAGCAGGGATTCGTATTCCAGAGGATCTCGGTATTGTTGCATTTGGACACCACGAGTTTGCCACTTTTTTGTATCCGACGCTGACGGTTATCGATGGTTCTCCCAAGGCTGTTGGACAGAAAGCGCTAAATTTACTTGTTGAAGAAATCGGTACCTCAGGAAAGACGATTGCGCAAAATGTGCATTTACAGGCTGAAATCGAAATTAATCAATCCCTCAGACTTAAATCTCAATAACAAATCACCCCGTGCTGCTCTGTCCCATGAATTGAGGGTTTAAATTTTTATAGTTACTTTCACGAGAACTTGAATTTTGTAAAACGACTGATCTGTACTAATTTTTATAAAATCTATTTATAACAAAACTATCAATCCAATCAGGTTTATATTGGGAAAAATACTTTCTCGTGAAAGGTCAGGCGATGTGTTTAATGAACAGGTTGAATCCGAATAAAATTTCAAAAAAACTCACTTAAATCTGGAGAGGATGAATATGCGAAGATTCATACCAGCCTTATTCGTTTTAGCGTTTCTGCTGATTGCAGGAACCGGATTTGCTCAGACAACCGGAAAGATAGCCGGAACGGTAACTGACAAGGAAACTGGAGAAGCGCTGCCTGGTGCAAATGTAATCTTGCTAGGCACATCCCTCGGCGCTGCTGCCGGTCCGGATGGCTCGTTCTACATTATTAACGTACCGCCGGGTTCTTACGATGTGAAATTTCAGTTTCTTGGATATGAATCGCTGACGATTGAGGGTGCTCGTGTGAACGTAAACCGCACCTTCGAGGTTGAAGCCAAACTCAATTCGACCGTGATTGCCGGAAGTGAAGTGGTCGTAACCGCCGATAAAATCACGGTTAAAAAAGATCAGACCAACACCATTCGCAACGTCAGTTCCGATGAAATCGAAATCCTGCCGGTGCAAAGTGTGGGTGAGGTCATCCAGCTTCAGGCAGGTGTTGTTGGCAGTAATTTTCGCGGCGGCCGCACGGGTGAGGTCACTTACCTGATCGACGGCATTCAGGTTGACAATGCATTTGGAGGCTCCGGGCAAACGGTTAGTGTTGAAACGGACGCTGTCGCTGAGCTTGAAGTGTTAGTAGGAACCTTCAATGCTGAATACGGCAACGCCATGTCCGGTGTTGTCAACATGGTAACCAAAGAAGGATCGGAAAAATGGAAGGGACGCGTTTCCAGCGCGTTCAGCAATTATGCGACAGGAAACAGCGATAAATTCTTTGGCCTTAACAAAGATGACTGGCTGACGCGTAACCTGAGCCAGGATTACCGTGTGAGTCTCGAAGGGCCGATCTTTGGCAACAAGCTGACCTTCTTTATGAATTATCGCTTCCAGAACAACAACGGCCATTTAAATGGTCAGCGTCTTTTTAATCCCAGCGATTATAGCGATTACACCTCTTCAAATCCCCTGGAATGGCACACAGAATCAACCGGAGACAGCGCGTACGTTTCCATGATTCAGAATCAGTCACACAACTTTACTGGTAAGGTGACTTGGCGTGTGTCGCCTGAACTTAAAATTTCAGGTATGCTGACAGCAAATGATTGGCAGGGCAAGGGCTATAGCCATATTTTGAAATACAATCCTGATCCACGCGAGACAAGCTACACAGATACCTATATGACTTCGTTGACAATGAATCACATGCTGTCGAGGTCGTTGTTTTACGATTTGAAATTCAGCTATGTTGATCGTCAAAGCACGAGTTACTTATATGAAGATCCATTGGACTCCCGTTATCTTCATCCCAAATACAGCGGCACAGGCCACTCCGGTTTTGACACCGGTGGCACTCCATGGGGAGGTCAATCGTGGAGCACTTTTAAAGACGCCACAGCGAAATGGGATATGTATTGGCAAGCCAACAACACACACAGTTTGAAATTTGGCGTGCAATTCATCCAGCACGAAGTCGATCAAGACAAGTTCAATGTTCGTAATAAATGGGCGGGCACCGGCATGGAAAATGAATCCATTGTCGATCCCGAAACTGGAACGATCGAGTTCCCATTTTTCGAACTTGAAGAGAATCCTATCACCGACAAAACCATTGGTGTTTATAACGTCAAGCCCTATGAAGCTTCAGCCTACGTTCAGGACAAGATGGAATTCAACGAAATGGTGATCAATCTTGGCGTGCGTTACGACTATTTCAATTCGGATTTTGTTTACCCCACGAATCGCAGGAATCCTGATAACGAGCAGTATTTTGAAGATCAGGCCTTTATGAGCGAATATCCGAAAGCGCCGGCAAAAACTCAGTTTTCCCCGCGTGTCGGCATGGCCTATCAGCTTTCTGATCAGGCGGTTGTGCGTTTTGCTTATGGTCATTTTTTCCAGACGCCGCCAATGTATGCCATGTTCGCTAACAACAAATTCCGCGTGCCACTCGAACCCTTTGGCACCACAATGGGCAATACCACCCTTGAGCCGGAAAAGACGGTGAATTATGAAATCGGTGTCTGGCAAGAACTGGCGCCGGGAATGGGATTGGATTTGGCGCTTTACTACAAAGATATCTACAACCTGCTGAGCACCGCTATTTATTATACCTACGACCAAATCCCTTATGGTCTTTATGTGAACAAGGATTACGGCAACGCACGTGGCATGGAAGTCACCTGGGACTGGGCGACTGGTGATCTGACCACTTCGGTCAATTATACTTTGGCGTTTACACGCGGCAATGCCGATAATCCAGCCTC
>QQUM01000702.1 GCA_008501545.1 Calditrichota bacterium | reverse complement strand
AGACCAAGCATGTCCACAGCTTCATGCGTGTGTGTGCTGGCAATCACGGTGTAGTCCACATTGCAATCCGCTGGAATTGCTTTTCGTACGTCAAGCACTTCATCATGCATAAATCCGATAAGATCTAGAATCACAATGGCAATCCGGGTGTGGCCATCGTCAATGACCATCGTACGCGCCCATTGGTCGTCGTGAATGCCATTTGCGGCGCGCCTGTTACCGAATCCGGCGATCCAGCGTGCATCGAATTCGCCATTCCCATTGCCATCAGTAAATGTTTCGCCTTTGTCTGGTTCATAGCGTGCATTTTTATTTACATCATTCCAGCGATCAGGTACTTCAGGTGTGATCGGTTCGGCTGCAAAACCAATTCTTAGTTGGACCGGATCCACCGGTGCATCGATGGACAGGATTAAGTCGTAGCCCGGATGACGGTTCTGTATGTGTCTCCAGCCATTTATCACAAAAACGAGTATGAGCAAAATAATTGCGGCAAGCAGGAAAAGTGCGATTTTTTTAATCATTTTTTATCCAATTGTTAAGATCATCTTTTGCTTGAAATATGTTTCTCCGGGCGTGTCATTTTGTTGAGCAACCAGCTGACGATGGACACGAAGAGGGCGCCCCAAACAGCGGTCATTAGCGAGTCTACATAAATACCTTCAACGAGCGCACCAACAAAATAAAAAAGAATACCATTTAAAACGAAAATGAATAGCCCGAATGTAACTAAAGTAAGCGGTAACGTCAGTATGATAAGAATTGGACGAATCAGCAGATTCAGTATACCAAATACCAGGCTGGCTACAACCAATGATTCGAGTGAATTATAATGAATGCCCTCAACAAAATGTGCGACTACGAGAATGGCAATGGTCATTATCGCCCAGTTGAGAATAAATTGTTTCATGCGTCTTCCCTCGCGAAATGATTTTTAAAAATGAACAGATGAGCAGAGCAGCGGTGTGGTAGGAATATAGCAGAAATAGATGATTTAAAAAAGAAAAACCCCAACGTCGCCACGCCGGGGTTTTCTATCTGCTGAAGCATCGGGTTAGATTTTAAAAATCGGTTCCAGATGACGAATTGTACACGGATGTCCGCCATTCTGGTACTCACAGTCGTTCCAATAGAAACATTTTAGTGAGCAAATAGGTGCCTTTTCGGCAAGCTTGAGATCAGGATAAGTGTTTTTCTCTTCTTCCAGCACTTTTTGCATTTTGCGTTTCTGCCATAAGCTGGAGAACATCGATTTACCCAGGAGCTTGTTTTGCACAAGCTTAGCCATATCGTTGGATGCCTTGGATTTGGCATCACGAAGCAGAAATGGTCTGAGTTCGCGAACAGCATCCCGAACATTTTCATCGAAACTGATGTAACCGATGTAATCAACGTCGATGCCGAGCAAATCTGCTGCAGCTGACTGAATGGCTACGCCTTCTCGTGTATCTTCAGGATTTATAAGCATATTGACGACTAAGTTCGGTCGAAAAGAGTCGAGCACCTGCTGAAAGAAATCGCCAGCACGTTCATCGATTTTCCGAACTTCTTCTAAAACCTCAGGCATCGGCATTTTCATGCGGCCCGGGCGGGTGACTTCATCCCGTTCAAGCAAATCGATTACTTGTTTATTGCCGTGGAATGCCCGTTTGAGCTTCCGCATCAAACAAATTTTTATAAAATTAAAGCATTCCTGTACCGAAGTCGGATCAGGATTGGTCACAACAATGCCCTCGTCTGCAGCAAGAAAAAAGTCGATGACGTTGTAGGATGATCCAGCACCCAGATCCAATATAATATATTCTGCTTCAACGCTGCGTAATTCACGGATGAAGCGTAGCTTCTGGGAATATTTGGGATTTGCCAAACCAAGGGTGCCACATGCCCCACTGATCAACCGCAGCTTTTCGATTGGCGTCTCAAGAGCAATGTCATTGAGACTTTCCCGGTTTAAGGTATAGAAATCAAAAAAAGTGTATTCAGGTTCGAGAATGCCCATCATTGTGTGCAAGTTGGCGCCACCAAGATCAGCGTCCACGAGGACAACTTCTCGATCCAGACTGGCGAGGGAAACACCAAGCGCACTCGAGAATACAGATTTTCCAACACCACCTTTACCCCCACCAATGGCAATCACTTTATTCTCTGTAAGTTCATGCGGCAGATCATCAGAAAATATAGAGCGTAATTCTTTTAATTGCTCTGCATGCACCCATTCTGAATTGTCGTGGTGCCAAACATAATCTGCAGTGTTGAATTTTCCTTTTCTGGCTAATCCGCGTAGTTCATGCTGTGAAAATGGTCCGTATTGCTTATCATCGACCCTGATGAAATGCGTATTCATAGACAATCCTAAAATCTGTTTGGAACTTAACTTTTATTCAATGGTCAAATTTGTGGATTAAAAAGAATGTAGAGGAGATGAAAATCGCTTCCTTCAACGTTCATTGTAGATTAATTTACCTACGTAATACGGATTTTGCAGATGAGTCTGTTGATAACTATGCAAATGGAAAAGTTGACCGATCATTTAAATTGATGCATCCAACTATTAATTAAACTTGAATGAAGATGTATAGAGGAAATAGAATGGCACAACGAGTGGCAGTTCTTGGCGCAAGCCCCAAACGTGATCGATACTCAAATCAGGCGATTCGCCTTCTGGGAGATTATGGTCACGAAGTTATTCCAGTAAATCCACGTGAGCAGGAGATTGAAGGTTTATCTGTTATTCATGATATCTCGGAGATTGATGGAAAAATAGATAGTTTAACAGTATATCTTAATCCTAAAATTTCGTCAAAAATGGCGCAGGAAATCGTTTCTTTAAATCCAGGACGCGTGATACTCAATCCTGGTGCAGAATCACCGGATCTGGAGAAAGCCCTCGACGAAAACGGGATAAAATATTTACATGCCTGTACGCTTGTCATGCTGCGTACGGATCAGTTTGATATCTAAGCAACTTCAACGTTTCAAATATGCTGCTGTAAAATTGCCTTTTTCTCCAGCTTGTCAGCAGCATACATCACATCCCCAATCATTTTTCTTAATTCTTCCACAACCAGATAATAATTGCTTCTTTGTTGATTGCGTCTTAAATTTCAGACCAATTTTTTAACGAAGACCCAACGCGGTTTTTGGTTATCGATATCAACGATGAGGAGGCACCTATGCCTGATAAAAAATTCCGTGTCGGATCCATTGATCATGTTGAACTTTTCGTTCCCGACCAATACGAAGCTGCAAAATGGTATGATGAAGTTCTGGGACTTTCAATTGTACCCGAGTACGAGTTCTGGGCAAAAGATGGTGGCCCATTAATGCTATCCAGTGATGCGGGGCGTACTAAAATTGCACTTTTCCAGGGCGAACCGCGGGGCATACGGAAAACTGCAGGACATCACCGGGTTGCATTTGCTGTTAGTGGAGCCGCTTTTATTGATTTTATTCGGCGATTGGAATCGATTTCAATATATGATGACAATGGAAACCAGGTTGAATCCTGGGATGTTGCCGACCATAAAAAATCATTCTCTATTTACTTCTGCGACCCATTCGGAAATCGCTATGAAATCACCTCATATGATTATGATGTTATCAGCGACCAGTTGCAAGCGTTGCCCCTGGCTTGAAATATCCTGAACTATGGATTTGCTGCAATGAATCGAGTTGATCGTCTTGTAGCCATTATTCTTCTCCTGCAGAGCCGGCGAGTCTTGCGAGCGCGGGAAATTGCAGAGCATTTTAGTATTTGCTTACGTACAGTGTATCGTGACCTGCGCGCTTTGGAGGAGGCTGGTGTACCGCTGGCGGCAGAGGCCGGTGTTGGCTACAGTCTTGTACAAGGATACCACCTTCCACCTGTTATGTTTACGCACGGAGAGGCGAGCGCCCTGGCGATAGGTGGAAAATTTGTTGAAAAACTCACCGATATTTCGCTGCAAAAAAATATGCGGTCTGCTTTGTTGAAAATTTATTCCGTGCTGCCCCATGATAAGCAGATTTACCTCACCACGTTACAAGAGACCACCTCGATCATCCCACGCACACTTTCCGCGACAGAAACGAACAATAACATGATTGCCCAGGTGCAAGATGCGATTGCCCGGCAAAAAGTCGTGCGAATCGCCTATTTTGCAAATTATAGTCAAAAACAAACGGAGCGCAGTATTGAACCGGTTGGTCTGCTGTATTATGCGGATAACTGGCATCTGATTGCATGGTGTCGCCTGCGTAAAGCTTACCGTGATTTTCGTTTGAGCCGTATTCGTGAATTGAAAGTAACGGAGGCAGATTTTCTTGCCAGAGATGATTTCAAGCTTGCTGAATATGCACGTTCATTAAATGACGTAAGCAATGCTGTTGAAGTGAAGGTGAGATTTCCAACATCAATCAGGAGATTTGTAAGAAATCGTGAATTCTATGGTTTTATTGAGGAAAAAATTGAAGATGATTTCTCGACCATGACGTTTCTTGTGGACTCCCTGCCCTGGATGGCCCACTGGCTTCTTTCATATGGAGCAGAAGTTGAAGTCCTTTCTCCCGCCGCGTTGCAGCATATCTTAATGGAAGAAGCAAAGAAAATTCAAAAACTCTATGAGAACGGAGAAATTGCAAAGTAAGCTGTTTACGGCAAAATTTTGCAGTGAACAGGTGGCTGTTTCCCGCTTCATGGATGTAGAATACGAAATAAACACAGTGAGAATACATTCTTTTTCAGAATTCTAAAATATGTGAAACGCTGTTGACATACACCTGTCACACCCCGTGTGTATTATGTCGTGTAATCAAATAGACTTTATATCATAATTTTTGGAGGCGACATGATTAAAGAAGGAAAATTGCAGGAATTGGAAGCGTGCTATACATATTTTAAACGAAGCACTTCGGCACTTTCGGAAGAAGATTCAGATTTTGCACCAAAAGAGGGGATGATGACTGCCGCTCAAATCGTGGCCCACGTTGCACAGACCTTTGACTGGTTCATCGACGGTGCATTTGGTGCAAATGGATTTAATACGGATGTTGAAGGTATGATGGCAGAAATTATGTCCTACAATTCGTTGGAAAAGGCCAGAGCCTATTTTGAGAAGGCTTCTCGAAATTTTCGTGAAGTAATAGGAAGTAAATCGGATGAAGAGTTGCTTGCTCCATTGAATGATACAAGCATTATGGGTGAAGGACCATGCATGATCGTCATTGGAGCAACGATCGAACACACGGCTCATCATCGTGGAGCGCTTGGCGTTTACGCAAGGCTGTGCGGAAAAGTGCCACCAATGCCTTATATGGAATAAACAATTGATTTGAACAGAATCGAAGAGAAATCCTGAATAGTCTGGCACGGTGCCGCACCCTGTCAGACTGAATTTGGAGATAACATGGAAAAAATCGATTTTAAAAAACAGCTCAAACACCTTTATACTCCATCTAAAAAGCATATCAGTGAAGTGGATGTACCGGCGATGCAATATCTGATGGTGGACGGTGTAGGCGATCCCAATTCATCACAGGAGTTTCAGGACGCCGTAGAAGCGCTCTATGGTATGGCGTACACATTGAAGTTTATGTGTAAAGAACCACCGATCAGCAAGGACTTCGTTGTGCCGCCCCTGGAAGGTTTATGGTGGATGGAGAATATGGCGGAGTTTTCTTCAGAAAATAAAGATAAATGGCAATGGACTGTGATGATTATGCAACCTGAATATATTACGCCGGAAATGGTTGCGAAGGCAAAACAGAAGCTAAAAAAGAAAAAGGATCCTGTTGCGTTGCCGAAGCTGAAATTTGAGACATATCACGAAGGACAAAGTGTACAGATAATGTACATCGGACCATATTCTGATGAGCATGAAACGATTGTCAAACTGCATGAGCATATCAAAGAAAAAGGAAGCAGGTTGCGCGGTAAACACCATGAAATTTATTTGAGTGATCCACGCAGGACAGCGCCCGAGAAGTTAAAAACTGTCATTCGGCAACCTTTCGCATGAGATTGGACTATGATTTGGATTTACACAAAAGGTATTGTCTGAACTTTTATACTAAACGATAACCGTCTTTTCCAGTCGACAGGAATAAAAATGAAAGTACTATCACAACTCGCCAGTGCTCAGGGAAGACGTGACGAACAACCAAATCAGGATCTGGCTGTTCAAATCATACAGCGGAACGAACAGCGGGCTATTCCTGTATTGGTGGACAACTTGCGCAACCGAGATAAAAAGATACAGAATGATTGCATAAAAGTTCTGTACGAGATCGGGTACAGGGAACCCTTGATTATCGCTGATTATGTTCATGATTTTATCCTGTTGTTGCATACGAAAAACAACAGGTTGACATGGGGATGTATGATCGCGTTATCGACCATCGCGCATTTGCGCCCGGATGCTATCGGCAAAAAATTTGACGAGATAAAATTTGTCATCGAACAGGGCTCGGTTATTACAGTTGATGCCGGTGTAAAAACGCTGGCCAAAGTCGCATCTGCAAATCCAGGCTACAGACAGGCGATCTTCCCCTGGCTTCTGCAGCATATTCAAACTTGCA
>QQUM01000068.1 GCA_008501545.1 Calditrichota bacterium | reverse complement strand
GACTTCCAGGGATACGACGTCGGGGATTTGCCAGATAGTGGCGTCTGGACAGCGTTAAAAGCCGGTGCCTGGTTCTGGGCCGCTGTCAGCGATGCGGGTTCCACCTGGATGAAAGGTTTTAGTGGTGGTGAGCAACTGCTGGAAATCGATGGCCAATCTCTTGCAGATTTTACTTTGTCATGTGAGGTGTGTTTTCCATCCACAACCGCGCATCAGGCCGGGGTGTTTTTTCGCAAACAAGACAACAATAATTACTACACCGTGTATCTCGAGGAAGGGCAGAGTGCGACCTCGACCTGGGCGGTTGTTCTTGGCAAAATTCAAAACGGCGGTTTTAGCAAACTGGGCGGCGCCGGTATCGGAGAGACGATTGCAACGGGAAAAACTTATTCACTTAAAGTGGATGCATCGGGCACTGTGCTGAAGGTGTATATTGATTCCGGCAGTGGTTACAGCTTGATCCTGCACGTGACCGACAACACATTTTCATCCGGCGGACTTGGCTTGCGCGGCAATGCCGCCGGGCACACACAATGGGACAATGTTGTGCTCTATGACCAGGCCGGTCAGGGAGCCGGAAAAGTTGTCGTTGAACAATTAAATGACACGACAATTCGTAACAATGTACCCGCGGCTTTCGCCTTGTTGCCCAATTATCCCAATCCATTCAATCCGCAAACGACAATTGCATTTTACCTGCCACAGCAGGAACACGCCAGCGTGAAGATTTATAACGCCAAGGGCGTGTTGGTTAAAACATTGCTTGCGCATCAACTTGCTGCAGGTGAACATCGGTTTGTTTGGAGCGGAAAAAACGATGCAGAAAGACAGGTGGCAAGTGGTGTCTATTTCGTGCATCTGATCGCTGGGCAGCAAACAGCAGTGCGCAAGATTCTGTTGTTGAAATAGTATCAGGTGTCCGGATTTGCCAGAATTCGGGGGCTTATTTTTACGCAGAGTTCCCCGAAGTGTGGCCACTTCGGGGAACAGAGAAATATTTATAATTGGAAATAATCGTGCAGCGCTATACATTGCTCTTAAATTGCGCGTGTTTTTTAAAATCAAACCAGTGAAAATGGTGAATACCAATCGAATGAAAAAAGTACAAATCTATATCTTGTTGGTCTTGTTTGTCGTGCTGTTCGTATTTACTTCGGTAAATGCCCAATCATCGCAAGTATCTTTGCATAAATCGCAACGCAATTTTACTACCGGTATTCGTAAAATCAATTTTGCCGGCGTCATGTGGACAGTGAAATCGGGTTTTGGCGGACCTGGTCCTAATAACTGGTCGGACAGCGAAGAAACTGTGTGGGTCGATAGTCTGGAGCAATTGCATATGAAAATCAGTCAAATAAATGGGCTGTGGCAGTGCGCTGAAATATATACTGACAATGCCACAGATTATGGCGAACACCGATTTTTCGTGCAGGGGGAAATAAACAATATGGATAAAAGTGTCGTGCTTGGACTATTTGTCTATGTTGATGACAACAATGAAATCGATATCGAATTTTCAAAATGGGGACAAGCGAATCGGCAAAATGTTGGTGGATTTACTATCCAACCATACACGACGCCAGGCAATACAGTCAGTTTTCCCGTCTCGTTGGACAGCACTTTTCAGAGTACACATTTTTTCAACTGGCAACCAGATTCCATCGTTTTTAGCAGTATACGGGGTTATCATGAAGGCGAGTTACAATCAGAAGACGATTATATTTATCACTGGAATTATTATGGGAATGATATCCCCAATGCGATTCGACGTTTGAAAACCCGGATTAATCTGTGGCTGTTTCGTGGCGCTGTCCCTGTTGATACCAGTAATCTCGAAATTGTTATTGCTGATGTGCGGCAACCTCAACGACCGACCGGCGTTTTCCATGAATCTGTAAAAATTACTGATGAAGCGCTGATACAAGGCAATTATCCCAATCCTTTTCGCCAATCCACCAAAATATCTTACCAGCTTGGAAAACCGGGGAATATCAAATTGGTTGTGTACGATGTACTTGGCCGGCAGGTGCGCACCCTGGTTGATAATTTCCAACCGGCAGGTCAATACATCCTGCAATGGGATGGCACTGCTATCAATGGCCATTCAGTAACGAGTGGGATTTATTATTATCAACTTTTTTGGAGAGAAAAATATGGGGAAAAGCGTGCAATGCTCCTCATTCGTTAGGGGTGTTGTATTCATTGTGCAAAATTGGTTGCGAACGTCATAATGCCTTATTCGGATATCCATTTCAATACAAAATAATTGCAAAAGGGATTTGGACATTCCTTTTGAAAATTTAAGCCAGATGAAAAATTTTGCAACAAAATTGCAGATCAATATTCTTATCATGAAATAAGAATCTCAATGTATCAGAATTTTATATTTTATCTTGAGAAGAAAGGAGATAGTTGATTTGCGGCGATTAAAGCAGACAACACACCAAGGCGCGTTATTTTTACCTGTTTTCCTTTATTTCTTTATACTGTTGTTTTTAACGGCGTGCCTGGAAAATCCGGCGAAACCGCGACCAGATGACGAAACCCCACCAACAAATGGCGAAGAGAATCCCCCACCGGATACAACGGAAGCTGGTGAACAGCAATTTATCTGGTTTGAAACTGATCCGGGTGACAAAAATCTCAACAAGGAACGACTCGTAACACTCGATCAAAAAATAACCAATGGGGATTACGGTCAGATCAGTAGTCTGCTCATCGTGCGTGACAGTGCCCTGGTTTTTGAATCCTATTACCGCGGGTGGGGTGCCGATGCCATGCATCCGGTTTATTCTGTGACCAAAAGTATTGCCTCCGCGCTGATTGGAATCGCCTATGATGATGGTTTGATTTCGAGCTTAAATGAACCGGTTTATACATGGCTTCTTCAATATACAAACAATGCAAATCCGGATACGCGAAAAGACCGCATTACGCTGGAACATGTGCTCACAATGCGTGCCGGCTTTGCCTGGGATGAATGGAGCGTGCCCTACGGCACAGCAGCCAATCCATTGAACCAGATGATGGCCAGTCGCGATTGGTTGCATTTCGTCTTCGATTTTCCGATGGTGGCAGAACCTGGTGAAGAATTCGCCTACAACAGTGGTTGCTCGGTTATGCTTTCCGGAATCTTGAATGAAGCTTCCGAAACGAATACTCGCTCTTTTGCCGTCCAGTATTTGTTCGAAAATTTAGACATCGAGAATTTTATCTGGGATACGGCACCAAACGGGATGCACAACACCGGTTTTGGCCTGCGTATGCTGCCGCGGGATATGGCAAAGATCGGTCTGCTTTATTTACAGGATGGTGTCTGGGACGGCGAACAAATTCTTTCTTCCTCCTGGATACATGATTCATGGCAACGATATACGACATTTGAAAACGGAACCGGATACGGCTATCAGTGGTGGATAATGGACCTGGAAGTTGACGGCCAACATTACGATGCAGCTTACGCCGATGGCTGGGGGCAACAGTACATTTTTGTCCTGCCAGAGTGGGACATGGTTGTCGTCAGTACCGCAGAGAAATACGGCGGTGAATCTTCTCCAATTCGGGAAATTTTACAAGACTACATCGTGGCGGCAGCGGAAGATTGAAGCGGATAAATCATTTGCATTCCATGGTCAGGTCCTCTACATTTGGCATAATTAAATAGCAACCGTTCAATAGGAAAATCCGTGCAGCACGCCTTCCATCCAGCAATCCAAAATTGGTTCAAAAATAATTTCGAAAAACCCAGTCCTCCGCAGGAACAAGGCTGGCCTGTGATTGCAGCCGGAGAAAATGCACTGATTCTGGCGCCTACCGGCTCAGGAAAAACCCTTACTGCATTTCTCGCCTGTATCGATAACCTGCTGCATGATTTGCTCGATAAAAACTGGCCGCAGAACAGTGTTCACACACTCTACATTTCTCCCCTGAAAGCGCTTAACAACGACATCCAGCGCAACCTGCAGGCACCTTTGCAGGGAATAAAAGAGCAGGCAGAAAAGCAAGGCCTGTCACTGCCGGAAATCCGTACGCTGGTGCGCACCGGGGATACACCGTCCAGTGTTCGCCAGTCGATGCTGCGCAAACCGCCGCATATTCTCATTACCACCCCGGAGTCACTGTACTTGTTGCTCACTTCCGGTCGCGGCCGTGAAATTTTTCGCCGCCTGCGTTATCTTATCATTGATGAAATTCATGCTATCTCTAACAACAAACGTGGTGTGCATCTCAGCCTGTCGCTCGAGCGCCTGATGCCGCTATGCGAGCAGGAGCCAGTCCGCATCGGTCTTTCAGCAACGCAAAGACCGCTGGAACGCATAGCAGCATTCCTCGGTGGGCAACAACACGATCAAACAAGTGGAAATTATGTACCGCGTCCCGTGCACATCGTCGATTGCGGTCAGCGGAAAGAGATGGATATTCGAGTGATTGCACCAGTCGGTGGGTACGGCAATCTCGAAGATGCCAGCGCCTGGAGTGCCATTGTCGAGCAGTTATATTCTCTAATTTTACAGCACAAAACAACACTTATATTCGTACTGTCCCGGGCACAGGCAGAACGTGTCACGCGGCGAATTAATGACTTGCACACGAAAAAGATGGCAGACAGGGAAACGGACGCTGAGCTTGTCGAACGGCCCGGTTCTCAAATGCAAAAACCTCCGGTTCCACCAAGTCCAATCTCCGCACAATTCGAACCAGCGCAACTTGTACGTGCACACCACGGCAGCCTATCCCGCGAGGTGCGCTTCGATGTGGTAAGCGCACTTAAAAAAGGAAAATTGCGCGCCGTGGTCGCGACGGCGTCGCTGGAGCATGGTATCGATATTGGAAGCATCGATCTGGTTGTGCAACTGGATGCACCAACGAGCGTTTATTCGGCATTGCAGCGCATCGGGCGCAGTGGACATGTGCTTAGTGCCACCAGTAAAGGACGAATCCTGCCGCTATATCAGAGCGAACTACCCCACGCCATAGCGATCACTGAAGCCATTTTGGAAGCAGATGTTGAGGAAACGCAAATCCCTGAGCTCTGTCTCGATGTCCTGTCTCAGCAAATATTGGCCGAGGTCGCTGTGCAGGATTGGTCGCGTTCGACGCTTTTTGATCTCTTCCGCCAAAGTTATTGCTACCGCAATCTGACGGCCGCCAGTTTTAATCGTGTTATAGAAATGTTAGGTGGCGCATACGAAGAAACGCAAATTCGCGCCCTGCAACCGCGATTGACATGGGATAAAGTCAATGACAAACTCATCGCACGGAGCGGTGCCCGATTGCTGGCCACCATGAACGGCGGCACTATTCCCGACCGTGGATTGTATGATGTTTATCTGCAGGATGCCAATGTGCGTGTTGGTCAGGTTGATGAAGAATTCGTCTTTGAACGCAAAGTGGGGGAGACGTTTTATCTCGGCACCAGTGAATGGCGCATTGAGGACATTGCTCAGGACCGGATTGTGGTGGCGCCGGTACGTGCCATCGTGCCGATGCCGCCCTTCTGGAAAAGCGATTATGGCATTCCCCGTGATTTCAACACCATGCAGCGCGTCGGTGCATTTTTGCGGGAATTGCTGCAGCAGGAGGGGACAACCGAAGCTTTTATCGATGGTGGCGGGGATATCCCCGCCACCATCGATAAGAGTAGCTCTGACACGGATGGCAGTACTAGTGCGAAGGCGCCCCGCCGAGCGAATGAGAGTTATGAGGACAAATCCACTCGGCGGGGACGCCTTCGTTCTAGGTCGTTGGACGATGTAGAATCATGCATCGACCCGGAAATCACACAAAGCCTGCAGGAATTTGTCGATAGCCAGCTTGATTTCTCCGGGACGATCGCCACGGACAAGCGCATCGTTTTTGAATATTTTCACGACAGTGCCCAACAACCAATGTTGTATATTCAGGCGCCTTTTGGTGGACGGGTGAACCAGGCATGGGCCATTGCACTGGCGACTTATCTTGGTAAAAAATATGCTATCGAAATCCAATACAGCTTTAACGACGACGGTTTGCTCTTTCGCCTTTTGGAGAGTGATAAAATAATTGACGCCAGGGATATCTGCGCAATTCCGTCACAGCAACTTGAGGAATTTATTATTGCCGGGCTGCCTGAGGCACCGGTTTTTATGGTGCTCTTTCGCTACAATGCGGGCAGTTCACTGCTGCTCACGCGGTCACGCGCTGGCAAACGCATTCCCTTGTGGTTGCAACGGTTGCGCACTGCCGATCTCATGCAAAATATTCAGCAATACCCCGATTTCCCGATTCTGCTCGAAACCTATCGTGACTGTCTGGAAAATGTTCTTGATGTGCAAAACCTAAAAAAAGCAATCGAACAAATCCAAAACGGGGATATCGAAGTGGTGAGTGTGCAAACGCTCGGTCCCTCACCGATGGCAAACGGCTTGATGTACAAATTTCTCGAACGAAACCTGTATGAACTCGATCGCAATCGTGGCGCGGCAAGTGGGGGGGAAGTCCACCAGCAGGCCCTGGCTGAAATCCTGCAAAGTGGTGAGATACCGGCCATTATAAGAGTGGAATTGGCCGCACAACTCGA
>QQUM01000356.1 GCA_008501545.1 Calditrichota bacterium | reverse complement strand
CGTATCCATTGATTCATTCTCTTTTCGTTAGAAATATCAAGTGCATACATGTAATTGCCATAGCTCAAATAGAGAGAATGCCCATAACGGAATGATTTGCCAAGGCGAATTGAAGGATTAAATCCTTTGGAATATAAATTTGAAAATCCGGAAATTCGGACGTTTAAGTACATTTGTCGTAAAAGAAAATTGCTTTTATTGAAGCCACAATAATAACTCACTGTTGCAGCGTTATCAGATTCTTTTTTGCGTACACCCACATTGGCATACAGCCGTGCACTTTTACTTAATTTTAAACTCAAGTTTGAGCGCAATCCCTGCCGCATTGCATCATCGAACAAACTATCCGCTAATGAACGTGTCATATAGGAGTAATAGTTCGTCCGATTGTCATAGGACAATGTTGTAGAAATGCGCCTGGAAAGATTTATCCGAAATGATAAATAAAGGCTACTCAACGAAACACTTTTACGCGTTAATTCTTTCCGCCAATCGCGATTAATATCCAGTTCCATACTGTGAAAAAAATGCCAGCGAGAGTACCCTGAAAAGCTATTTTGCAGATATAAAAATTCGCGACTTACAACACCATTGTGGTACTCTCCTGCCGCAGCCAGGGTGGATTCGATCCGATTTTTCCCGTAATCCCCATTTGTATAATTCAGATAGCCGCCATATTTCTCCATGGAAGATTGAAAACTGGAATACTGCCATTGGGGTTGTGTGCCCGCAAAGATTCCAGTCTTCAGCTTGTCAGTAGCATTAAATTGTATCTGCGCACCGTCGATGTAACCAACACCGCTGAACTTATTTGAAATAATGCGTCCCAATTTGTAATTAACCAATGCTGCTTCATTGCTATAATCAAAGGAAACTTCGTAAATACGGTTGCGCCACGCTTCGCGCTGAATCGTGCGGTAACTCGTTGAACGTGTGTAATACCGGGAGCGACTGCGTATATTTAAATTATAAGCCTTTCCCCAAAGATGCCGCGCCCGCAATCGCAAACGTATCGTTGGTTGTTCGAAATCAAGATTCATCGAAGAGTGATCTACTAATTGATAATGCTGTAAAGACACGCTACCGCTTATACGCGTTTTTGCTCTTTTAGTCTTTCGTTGAGGCACATTGCGCTTTGGTGTCGTTCGCGTTGTGCGCAGCGATTCTTTTTGGATTGAAGAACTGGGCTGTTCAGGCTTAGATACTTCAGTTTGCTTTTGTTTAATTAAAACGACTTGATCGCCCGTGGAGATGGCACTTCGCTTTTTTTCAATTTTGCATGAGGCTGAATGTTTCGCTAAATAGACAATGACCAGCTCTGCCGCAAGTTTTTTATTTTTCACAACGGCTAATTTATCACCAACTGCGAGTCCTTTTTCACTTCCCGCATCGAGATAAACATTTTCATTTGAAATATATTTTATCCTGTAAATCCGTCTTCCGGACTGTGCATATACTGTGATAGTCAGACAAAAAACAATCAGAGATAAAAGATAGCATCTCAAAAACCTGTAATTCTTTATAAAATCTCTTTTTACAATCAAGTCTCTCGTTCTAATCATCTGCTTCACCTCGTGGGTGACAATCGTAGCATGCAGCGCTGTCATAGGAATAATTTCTGACCTCACCCTGGTGTTGGTCGTCCGTTCTGGATTTTTCATGCTCATGGCAATCTATACAGGAGAAAACACCATAATCTGCTGTATTTGTATGGCAATCTGCACAGGTGTTCCATTCTTCACGATGCCTCCCACTATTAATAGGGAAATATTGGTTGTCATGGTCCCAGTTCGCATCATCCCAGGTAGTTGTCGTGTGGCATTGTGCACAATCCGTCGGGAATAACGCGGCGGCATGGTTGGGATCACCCGTTTGATCATATTCAGTTTCATGGCAGCTAAAACAATCTGTTGCCAGATTTGAGTAGCCATTTGTATGGCAATCGGTACAACTGATCGTAGCATGCGCACCTATGAGCGGGAATTGCGTATTGTTGTGATCGAATGTCGCCGGGCTCCAGACACTTTCAGTGTGGCAAAGTAGGCAATCATGATCAAAGTTGTTCGCTACGTGATTTGGGTCAGATACGGAGGTGAAATCACTTTCATGACAGCCAAAACAATCCCGCGGTAAATTGGTAACTTGATTATTTACATGGCACTGACCGCATTTGATCGTGCTGTGTGCGCCGTTTAATGCAAAATTTGCCATTTGCAAATGATCGAAACGAGCATCTTCCCACTGCAGATCAGTGTGGCATAAAAGGCATTCCGTTAAAAAACCAAATGCAATATGATTTGGATCTGTTGTGCTGTTGTAATCTGCCGCGTGACACGAATAACAGTCAGAAGAAATATCTGAAAAATTGTCTGTGTGACAACTTAAACAGGCTAGCTTTGCATGAGGCCCACGTTCAACAAACGCCGATTGATGTCGATAGGTTGCCCGGGTCCATTCGGTCGCTGTCGGCATATGACAGCGCTGGCACTCGGAGGTCAATCCCTCTTCAATGTGGTTCGGGCTTGTGGTGGCAACCAACTCCTGCTGATGACAGAATTCGCAATCGGTTGGTGTATTGGCAAATTCATTCTGTTGTTGATTGACATGGCAGGCTTCGCAATCGGTTATGGCATGCACGCCAAGCAATGGAAACGCTGATGTATTGTGCAACTCATAGACTTCACTTCTATTTTCCCAGTTCTGCGCGGAATGGCACTCTTCACAGTTTGGTCCCAATTGGCCACGATGTATATCGGTATGACAATCGGCGCACGCCGTTCCTATTTCTGAAAATAGCAAACTCTGATGACAGCTCATGCAATCGACAAATTTATGTCCACCGAGAAGCAGGAATCCGGTCCGACTGTGTTGAAAAGCTACTTTCGCAGCTTTTACATCCCAGGATGCCGTGGTATGACATTGTTTGCAGTCGATTTTAAGATTCCCGTGCGGATTTTTCGCAGCGTTCGCTATCAATGCAACCGAAAAACAAATTGCAACAACAGTCAGTATAAATAGCATTGTTGATTTAACCATTTTTCATATTCAATTCTTTTGGTGTTTGATTATGACAGGAGTGGCATTCACTATCAACAGGTTTATAAATAACGACAGGATTTCCACGTATTCTTTTTGTCACGTGGCATTTCTTGCAGGCGACATAGCGATGCTCTCCATCAATTTTAAAACGCGCATCACGATTATGAATAAACTTATCTGCCCGCCAGTGATCGGCAACATGACAGCGTTCACATCGGGTAAAATTTCTTTTTATTTTTGCTGATAATTTTTCGTCGCGGAACTGGCCCGCATGAATATCGTTGTGGCACCCCTGGCATTCCTTAAAAAGCCCTACGAATTTCAACTGTTTTTTGCTATTAATCGGCTGATGACATGCCAGGCAATTCGCCAATTTATGCTGCCCTTCGAGTGCAAACCCGGTTAAATTGTGGTCGTATGTGATCGCCTTCCAGCTTTCCGTACTATGGCAATATTCACATCCGGATTTGAAAACATATTTGTTCAGTTCCCCTTTATGAAAATCGTCATGGCATTGATTACACTTTGTGGATTTAAATTTGAACTGAATCGTTAAGATGTTTCGCTTAAATCGCACTTTTTGGTGGCAAGCGCTGCAGGGAATGGCCAGGTGGCTACCAGTCAACGGGTAATTCGTTTCCTGGTGCTGTTGAATGGAAAATCCAGATGGGGAGAATCCTTCGACTGTGTGGCATTCTTCACAAGCGCCTGCCGGTGCTCGTGCCCTGAACTGGCCACGGTGATAATCGACATGACAATCCGTACAATTCCGAAATTTTAAATTTGTGAACTTGCGGGTTGGTGTATGGCACTTTTCGCATGCAACCAGCACATGACGACCGCGCAATGGGTAACGCGTTCGATCATGGTTGAAATTGTTGCCCTTTATTCTGCTCCAACTCGATGTCACATGGCAACTTTTACAGTCCGGTCCAAATTTATTCTTATGCACATCGTTGTGGCAAGCAGAACATTGGTTAAATCGAATTCCACTGTATTTTATATAGTTGGTATCGTTTTTATTTTTCCTATCCATGACACTTGGATGGCATTTCTCACAAGATACGTCAATATGCTTGCCTGTTAACTTAAATCTGGCATTTTTGTGATTAAATTTTTCTGCCGGTTTCCAACGGTCTTGCGTATGACAGTCCAGACAAGAAACTTTGAACTGAGCCCGATGTTCGTCGAAATGGCAGGTGAGGCATTCCGCATTAAGACCAAGAAAAGTTCGATTCAATTCCTTTTTGTTTTTTTTGAGAATCGATTTGTTAACAATGTTTTTCGCCTGGTGACAATCACGGCACTCAAGTGATCTGTGTTTTCCTGCAAGTTTGTAACCGGTCAAATTATGGTCAAATGAATCAATCCCGTTTTTCCAATAAATCAGTCGAAATTCACGTCCCTGGTGATCCACATGACAATCGACACAATTTTTATATTCAGGATTGGCATGCAGGCCTTTTGCTTTTTCGATCTGCGTTCGCAGAAGGTTATGGCATTGCAGGCATAAATCGGGGGAGACTTTTTTGCCGAGTTCATGACATTTCGTACAGTTGTTCATTCCCTCGAGCTGTGTGTGCTTATCGTGCAAATCTCCAGGCGAAAGCTGCGCAAACAGTGGATTGATAAACGAAAAAGTGATAATTATAAAAATCAGAGCAAGTCGCATAAAAATTTTAAATAATAGATTTATAGCCAGGTATAACCCATTAATATCGCAACGACAACATGAACGACCATTATGAGCAACATGATATAGGCAAACGGTTTATGGATGACATGCCAATAGTGAAACAAGGAATGAATTCTGTTCCAAAAAAACGCCTCACTGTCCATCTTTCCTTTTGTCTGTATCAATTGCAATAAATAACGCTTTTCCTCTTCCTGCAAACTTGCTGTTCGTGCATATTCGTCGGCAAATTTTTTGAGTTTGCTTCGCCGTGTTAGATCATTTTTAATCAAGTCAAGCAGAATCCGTAAAGAACTGACTGTTTCCAATTCACGGTGCTGTGTAATTTGTTCAATCTGTGTGATGAATTTATCCGGCATGTTAAATCTTTTTTTCAAATGCCTATCCAATAGAATTCTTTTCTGGCTCATTTCGTCAAAACTGAGTGCTCGGCCAAGCATATTGTGAGGAATTTTCAGATAAAGATATTTGCCCCATATACCACTCATCGCAACCGCAATCATTGACCAGAAACTTACCGATATCAGGCCGTTCACTTTAAATGTTGAGTGCAGGATAATAAATAGCGGCCCCATTAATCCGAAATAAATATGAATCTTTAACCATTTAGCCACATGCCCGAAGTTTTGAAAAATTGCTATTCTTTTTCTTGCCGAATACAGAAAAAGAAGCAGCAACATAGCTGTCCCGATAATTCCAAATCCATGTCCCCGAAAGCCTGCCGGTCGTAAATTTCGATAATCTGTGTGATGCGCCCTTTCAATGAATGGCGTAAAATAAAAAGAAAGTCCATCATACAGATAGAACAATAAAATTGTTATTGTAGATGTGTAAAGGATAATTAGAAAATAATCAAAAGCGGAATTGCTTGCTTTTCCTTGTGTCCGTCCTGCCAATTTTCTTCCTTCTCCCAGGTTAAATAAAAAATAGTCACTCCACCGAGGTTACATTCAAGAATTAGACCAAGATTCAATCTACCAAATCCAATAATGGAATCAGAGCAAAGTAAAACGAGTTCAAACACTTTACAAAATAAAATATTTTTAAAATCTTTTATCAAAAAACGTACTGTTTTTATTGAAATTTAGTTCATTAATATTGGTTTTTCATTGAATTATTTTATAATTCGTAAAATTATCTCTGATAGAACAAACCAAATCAGCGGCAACTGAAGCAAGCATTGCAAATAAATTACAAATATGTTATCGAGTAATTCATTAAGACATTCTTTATTGTAATTTCACCTAATCGTTAAATGTTCCAAGAATATAAAATGATGCTTACAGCGTGACAAAGCCGGGCACCGTACAGACACTCATTCATCGTAAACCGGAAATTGAGCGCATATTGTTACATAACCGATAGTTTTCTTTTGCTTTTTACACAAAAGCACCTAAATTACCGTTTGTCTATTTTCGTATCCTACACAACCATATAAAAAACAAAACTTAAAGCTAAATTCGTACGCGCGAATGAGGAGGTCGTCACTATGAAATTTTTAAAAAAATTGTTCTATGTTATCATTGTGCTTATCATTCTTTTCTTTGTGGTTGGCATATTCCTGCCTGCAGAGTACATTCTCGACCGGGATATTGTGATTGAAAAACCGGCAGATGTCGTTTTTTCACAAGTAGCAAATTTTGAAAATCGTGTAAAATGGAGTCCATGGGCGGCAATGGATCCAGAGGCAAAAAATTCTTTCGATGGGACGCCCGGAGAAATCGGTTCAAAATGGACATGGAATGGTGATCCACAAAAAATTGGTATGGGATCATTGATGATAGTTGAACTAAACTTAAACAAGAGCATTAAAACGAAATTGGAATTTGTGTCGCC
>QQUM01000492.1 GCA_008501545.1 Calditrichota bacterium | reverse complement strand
GTTGTTTTATGTTTTGCCTGCATCACCGGAGCGAGACCCTGTCCATTATCGATGACCTGCAAACAGAAAAAATCGTCCTTACGAAAAAGCCGGATCACAATGTCCAGCGGCTTTGACTGATCGATCCATCCATGGCGAACAGCATTTTCCACAAGGGGTTGTAGCATAAACGCCGGCACAAATTTTTCTTCATCCACAACATCAACTTCCCAATTCACGTTGAGATGCTGCGGAAACCGCGCCTGCAGCAAATGCACAAAGAGCCGGGTAAAATGCAATTCATCTTTCAATGCAACACGGTCCGTATTGGCATTTTGAAAAAGGTAGCGCAGCATTTCGCTAAGTTCGATAAGCAAATTCTCTGCTTTATCAGCATCCTGCTTCACCAGACTGGTGATCGTATTCAGTGTATTGAAAAGAAAGTGCGGCTCCATTTGAGCACGCAATGCGGTCAATTCGGCCCGCTCCCGTGCCTGCCGGAAGCGGGACTCCTGCCAGCGAATCTCCACCCAACTTCCAAGCATACTGGCAATGCTGATGAGAAATATCAGAATAAAAAATGTAATCGCGAGCTGTTGCAGAACAGGTGGAACAAATTCAGAAAGCACGTTTTCCTGTTGAGGATTTTCGCTGAATCGCACCAGCGCATCCCAGAGAAAATTTGAAATGACTTCGGAATTCATTCCACTTTCACGCAATGGATAGAACTTTACAAAAGCGCTTACAATATAGCCCATGACAAGAGCAATAGCATAAAAAACAGCCCGCAAAAACCATTGTTGTTGCGAGCTGAAAACGTGCAAGCGGTTCCCTAAAATACGCTGGATTATAAATAAAATAAACGTGTAAACCAGTCCATCAATAAAACCGATCAGCCCTGCCTGTGGAACGGTATATCCCTGTCCAAGATTGTATACCATCGACAGGGCGCCTAAAATTGCAACGGCGCCCAAAAGCAGGGCGATTCGTCTCATGCAGAGACTCCCGGTTTATTGTTATTGTACGTATGCCAGGCAAACAAAATAAAACTTCCCATTCCAAAACTCACAGCGACGAGGGAGACAAGAAATCCGAGAAGCGGTATGGCTTTCAAAAGCGCTAGAACAACCACACCCAGAATCAGCATCGGGATCAACGTCGCTTGTGCTTTTCCTGTTCTCGATAAAATTTCCGCACCAAGAAAAATTCCGGTGATGATGCCGCTGAAATAAAGCAGCATAAGATAGAACGCCAGCAGGAATAATGCTATTGGAATTGTCAACACCATGACGCCGAGAATGATGATGAGAATCGGTGTGGCAATCAGCGCCAAAAAGCCAACGCCAAGACCGGGCAGTACATTCTGCCGTGTGTATTCCAGTTGATCACGGGAAAATTCTTTGAAAAACTGGACGTAGCACAAGCCAAGAACAAGCGCCATGAGCAATCCAATGAAAAATTTAAATAGTGCGCCGGCATAATTCCTTTCACTGTATTTGATAACCGTATTTTCCGGCAGATTGGCGATTTCCTTGCCTTTCATTGATTCAGGAAGTTTCAGTTCAAATTCACCTGCAACTTGAAATTCATCGCCAATATCGATATATTCGGTTCCCCATTCCACATCGCCTGCGACTGCACCATTTACATAGGCCCTGCCGCTGCCGCCACGCAGGTTGCCGTCAATGCGGCCACCTTCGAAAAGCAGGTTGCCTGTGCCGATAAATACATTGCCATGGATATGGGCGTTTTCTGTAATGCGAACTGTACCGCCACCGATAAAGACATCATCGCCAACTTCGGAATCGATGAGTACTGTCTCTCCACCACCGAACACCATTCCGCCAACTCTGCTGGTGATATTTACATTTTTTCCAGCAGCAAAGACATCGTCGCCAACACCACCTTCAATATTGACATGTTCACCCGCAGCAAAAACATCACCGAGAAGGACGCCGTTGATTTGTACCGTTCGTCCCGAAGCCATCAAGTCGGTGGTCACGGTGTCGCCTTTGGCAACATGCACCGTTTGACCGCCTTTATACTCTGAGGCCAGGATCTGGCTTCCGGTGAACAGCAGTACTGAAATTAAGAACAAAATGCGTTTCATGGTCAATTCTCCTTTGGTTTGAGTATGAAATTTCGACTGCATGATACGGCTTTTCGATGAATTGTTCATGTTGGGATGGACGAGTGGATGTATAGCAGGGATGAATGGTGAAATGAGAAGATGGATGTAATTGGAAATTATATATTCGTTTTGCAATGAAACCAATTTAGAGAAATGTGATCCCGGGATAGATTCTCTGTGAATTGAGCATGGAATAGAGTGCATCACATCAACGTGCGGCTTTTAGGACATGCTCATTCAATTACCGAGACTTTCGACATCAATTGGCTCGGGCTTTTCAAACACGGATTTTGGGACCTGGTCAAAAACAGCAATTTGAGAAAAGCTTCGTTTGCCGCGGTTGGAGGAGAGCCATATTTTTCCGTACTGTTGCCAATCGGTCCAGGGATTGGTGATGCGCGGTTTTGCATCATCAAATCGAGTATAATATGACCACTGTTCTACACGATGGTTGGTTTTGTTGACGTATACATCATACTTGTTCGTCGGAGTAACGCCAACGCCGCTGAAGGTTAATTGCAAAACGTCAGCAGGTTCACCCGTTTCCATGTTTTTCTCACCCAGGTATTTTAAAGTCACACCGCTGTCCTTCAGTTTATAGGGCATAACCAACCAATAGGAATCATTGATCCAGAGACTGTAACCACGATCCAGATAATTTATTAGTGAGTCAGGTTCGGTGATTTCAATACCATTGCGCCATATGCGTCCTTGTTTCGAGTTAATATTCATCAGTGTGACCACATTTTTTTCCTGTATGCGAATGTTGCCATTGAATTTATCCCAAACGTGCAACCGACGGCCAAAAAAGTTCCATGAAATATAGCGCGTGTTATCCCAATTCTGCCGGCCGCCGAGATGCTTCATAACTTCATCTGCAATGGTGATGGCTTTCGGATCGGAGCCTTCTAAATCGAATCCTTCCGCCGCCGGATTTTCTTCCCGTGTTTGACAGGCGAACAATGAAATGAGCATAATAAAGCTGAACCAACGCACATCTATCTCCTTCCAATTTATTGTTCCGAACGTTTCTTTCGTGATAAAACGACGAAAATACCATATGCGAATGTAAGTCCATACCCGGCCAACAGAGGTAATCGTGGCGGGGACACTGTGAAGACTTCGTAGAGGGACAACGCCAGGCTCACTCCACTAAAAAGAATGCCACGAATAACATATTTATTCATCTTTATTTGCTCTTTCAGGTTCGAAGTCATCGAATCTTACCTAGCCTTTCGGCGTCTTGTGCCGATAATTTTTATATTATTATCGGAATAGTAATTTTTGCTGCAGCGCCGGTTTCGGCACGGAACATTCATCGTGTATATGACGTAAAACAATTAAATACAGTCCTTTAAAATAATCATATATATTCAAAAATGAATATACTCTATCTCAATTCCAGGCTACCGCATGCATTGGGTAACGCGCTCGATGCACGACAATTTGGCTTGCTATCGAATAGTGCCTGTCATCACAGAATTACTGCGGTCATTTTATCGCAAGAAAAAATACAACCGCCCCTCACCCAACTACAGAAATTTTGTGATTCTTATTACCAAATTCAACATAAAAGAAATTTCTTCCCTTTCACGTTACACAGTTTCCCTCGATATCGTCGACATAAAATCAACATTGATTATAAAACCCTGCGGCGAACCGTACGACGCATACTGCAGGAAAAACCTGTCGATCTGATCCATTGCGGCCATGCATCTTTAATGAAAGCACTTCCGAGAGAGAAAGAAGTGCCCGTTCTGCTGCAATTGGACTCACTCTCACCGGAATTACTAATAATGCAACTCGCACAACCTAAAGCCGGCAGCAGTGTGTATACCTTTGACATGCTGCATGGCGCTCGCAATCAGATTCGAAATGCATGCGAGAAAGCGGATCATATTATCGTTCCAGCACAAAGCATTGGTGATCAGGTTATAGCATTTCGAACAAAGGCAACAGTTTCGATTGTTCCACCGGGAGTTGACACAAGCTATTATGTAAATAATGGCTCTGTTAATGCAGACAAGACAATTGTCTTGCCGGGCGTATTAAATCAGCAGGAAGACCGTGATGCGATTCTGCATTTCATAAGGCAGATGTGGGGACAACTGCATCGCCGTGATCCGGAGTTGCGGCTATTCATTGTTGGTAATGAATCATCTGACGAGATACTCTGGTTAAATCGTTTGAAAAATATTTATGTTGCAACAGATGTGAAGGATCCCCGCCAAATCGTTCGGGAGGCGACGGCTGTTATTTTTCCACACCAGCGGTGCGAGGTTGTTCACAGTCATGTCCTTGAAGCAATGGCCCAGTCGAAGGCCGTTGTAGCGACACCAAACGCAGCAGCCGGTTTAAAAGTGGTTGATGGGCAAAACATCATTTTAGCAGCCTCAGTCGAGGCATTTGCGGAAAAAATTATTGTGATTACAAATGATGCATTTCAGCGTAGAATGATCAGTGTACAGGCGCGTGCACTCGTAGAAGCTTTCCATTCCTGGGAGGTGGTTTCCCAGTCACTTCTGGATGCGTACAGGGAGGTTGCAAGCCTGGGAAAGTATATAAAAGGCAAAAGCCCGCTCCTTGAATTTTTATAAGGATTTCGGGCTTTGTCTGAAATACCCAGCGAGTTTGCAAAAAGCATTGCCGTGCTGAGCTGACTTTTATCCAGGTTTCACGCTGAATTGCAGCATGAGATTCCACACGGCTTTCGTCGAGCGGAAATTTGTTTAAAATACGACAAAACTTCTCATCAAGTCGTCATTCAGCAATGCTTAATTTTGCATTCCATCAACTGAAAAAATGCTGGCTGTATTGGATCGCTATGGGCCAATCAAGCTTCAATACAGGTAGGGGATAAGAAATCCAAGTCCGTCAATTATAATAACGCTTAAAACAATTTTATCAAGTTTGTTGTCAGTATGACGAAACGCGAAGAAAATAACTGCGAACAAAGAGAACAAAACAGAAAAAATGCCAAACAGAATGTAATCTTTAAGCAAGTGATAGATACCTGCGCCAATGAATCCCCAAAGAACGGATCCACTGCTAAAAACTGCCATAATCATCCAGTTTGTGCTTTCAACACGAAGTTCAGCAGTATCCAATTGACCTACTTCCAGTCGTGAATTGATGTACCATGATCGACTCAGAACATAAACAACACAAACAACACCAACAATGAATCCAGCCAGTAGGCCAGTGTAAATAGCCTGCATATTTTCCTCCTGTACTTATGCTGCAGCAAGCTTTTTGTTACTCTCGGTGAATTAATTCAAAATCACCATCACCTTTTTTATCTCTAAAAACAAATCGACTTCCAGCCTTGCGATAAAACCAGATTTCCAAAGGTGGCTCATCAATTTTATTGGTTTGGTTTCGTATCATATCTGGTTTGCCAAACCGTATATAAATTTTGCCACGATCTGTTTTCCACCCGGTTTTTTGCTTGGATATCACAGAAAACTGGTCATTTGCAAAAGTAAGTCTTTGCTCAAATTCTGTTTTTAACTCATTTTTATCTGTATCCGGGGAAGGATCTCGTTTATTCCAAAATTTATCTAAATACGCTGCTTTCTGTAAACTGTCAAACGCCATGAAATCTTTAAATTCACCTGAGTGCATGATATATTTCAGTGGCTCAAATCCCACACTTTCCAGAGTCGGAACTTCGACTTTTTCATCGCCTGTTACATTTGGCAAAACGCGTACGATGAATTCATCATGCCCGTAGGCTTTTCTTTCATTTTGCATGCATTCAATGCTTAAAGACAACTGACCCGTCGTTTTAATGTGCTCGGATAATGAACGCGTAATAACGAACGGTCCCTGATCAGCTACAAGTTTCTCCTGCCATGCATTAATGGGTTTATCGTTCCAGTCCTTTAATGCGTATTTAATAGATATTGAATCTGCGGTTAAAAATCCGGACAAAACAAAGCGAACAAAAATATCCTTGTCACCCTGCATGTAAGTTTTTGCCAGATTTTGCTCCAAATCATCGTCTTGACCGGATTTTGTTTGCAGAAAAACCAGCGAACTCAGATTTGGGTTCTTGCCGTGGAAATCTGTCACAGTAATTTTTTCAACACGCTTTAAATGTTTGCGCGTGTCAAGATCGAGAATATCCAGATGCAATTCATATTCACCTGCCGTCAACAGAAAGGCCAAAGACTCACGATTCAGATTTCTTCTGCTATTCGTTTCTTTATAACTTTCTGCAAAAATCTCCCGATTGACAACAGTTCCTTCGATGCGTGTATCTTCCTTGTCAACGATGTCTAATGTTAATTCGTAAGCTGCCCGGTAGCGATCGTCATTCAATTTAACAAACTGTATCACATCGTTGACCAAACCAACCTTTATTTCAAGCCTGGTTTTTCCATCCTCATCGCCTGGAAACTGATACGTTTGAAAAACAAATGATGGGGCGGCAAAAAACTCACCATGTTTGTCCGAACGC
>QQUM01000658.1 GCA_008501545.1 Calditrichota bacterium | reverse complement strand
ACCAAAACTCTTGTTTTTGAAGATCGGCTGCTCATAAAGTGGAATTGAATACCCGCCACTGCACGGGATGCCCTCAGCCTGTAGAGCCTTGATAAATTCCGCCTTACTGATTTCCTCAAATGCTTCGGATACATACCTGAAAATATAAAGATGCCGCGATTGGGAGGTGATTCGCTCGTCACTTTGCAGGATTTGGAAGCCTGGTATTTCGGCCAGTCTCTTGTCCAGTATCGCAGCGGCTTGTTCACGCTTCTGCATTTGTTCATGATAACGACCGAGCTGCGCACGTAAAATTGCACCCTGAAATTCGGTCATGCGCAAGTTGCTGCCGAGGTGGTAATGTTCGTACCAGATACCACCTTCCACACGACCGCAATTGACATAGCTGCGTGCAAGATTGGCGTGTTCATCATCATCGGTTACAATGATGCCGCCCTCGGCTGAATTTATGTTTTTTGAGGACTGGAAGCTAAAGCAACCGAAAGTGCTGGTTGCGCCGATTTTTCGGCCACGCCATTCAGAGCCCCAGGCCTGTGCGGCATCTTCAACAATAAACAGCCCCTTTTTACTGGCGATCTGGCTAATCTGGTCGAGATCGACAGGACGCCCGGCAAAATGTACCGGCATGATTGCTCGTGTTTTTTCAGTGATGGCTTCTTCGATGCGTGTTGGATCCATGTTGTATGTTTGCGGATCGATATCAACGAATACGGGGACTGCACCGTTGATCAGGACGGCTGTGGCGCTCGCGACAAATGTATAAGCCGGCAGAATAACCTCATCACCGGCTTGAATTCCAGCCGCTCGCAGTGCAGTTTCCAGGGCGGTCGTTCCACTGCTCACGGCAATGGCATATTCAGCATCCTGGTAGATTGCAAATTCATTTTCAAACTCATATACTTTATCACCATGTAAGGAGCCCCATTTACCACTTTTTAACACACGCAGTAATCCTTGCTCTTCTTTTTCGTCCCATATCGGCCATTCGACGAGCGGCTTATTAAATGTTTTTTCCCCACCACTAATTGCTAATTTCACTTTTTAATTCCTTTCTAAAAAAAGGTTAGAATTCGTAATCATCGTCATCCGTAAGTTCATCTTGCGTAGGCAATTGGATATTGTAGAGCCGGAAACTGGCTACAATTGCCTCAATGTTGGTTTTTTCCTGCTCATATGCCGGCGAGTCTACACGGGAGGTAATGATATATCCCAGGCTGTCTTTTGTTACAGTTGTTATAATCCAGATTGTGTCATCATTCTGATCTCTTGAATGTATGACAAACCAGGCTGCATCATAGCGGCTTTCCGTTGTTTTTACGATGTTTTGTACAATATCCACATTGCCATAATTCTTGCGTGCGAGAAAATCATTGCGTGCGCGAGCAGCAAGCGAATGTGCATCGTTGCTTGTGGTTAATTTGATGGCGGCGATTTCTACTAGTGCCGAATGTGTCGAATCAATCTGTTTTCGTAATTCCACAATCGGCTGGACATTCGTAAAAAAGGATAACAACGAATCTTCATCAATAAATTCGTCCTGCTGATTTCGTCGCTCGATTTGCCAATGTTTTGAGGGTGCTTCAATTGAGAAGCCGAGCCATGGATCAAGATATTTATTCTCAATGATGACAGGTTTTGGGTGACGACTTACTTCTTTTTCCGATAGTAAAAACCTGTTTGTATAAAGTATGGCCGTAACAACGATCGCAAAAGAAAAAAGAAGTATGCCGAGATGAATTTTATATTTTCGTTCAGATTCCATACTCAGGCCTTCATTCGATAAATTGAAAAGGTCGTGGCGTGAAGGACAGGACAAAAACGATAAATAAAAACCAGGCTATGAGCCGGCGCTTTAAGTCAAGTGGCGGTGTATCGTCGAGCGTTGGTGGGTGCGTCGAACCAACCCACACCAAAATAATGAGAAGCACGATCCATGGAAGATAGAAATGTATGCATAACAAAGTAAATGCGGCAATGCTCACAGGGTAGATCAAGCGCGTTTTCCTGCCAAAAAGTGCATAAACCACATGGCCACCATCCAGCTGGCCGATTGGGAGTAAATTCAGCGCGGTTACAAACAATCCGGCCCAGCCGGCATAAGCGAGTGGATGTAAAAAAATATCAAAGTTTCCCGGATTTTCACCAATAACCAGCCATGCGATTCCCTTAAAAAGCAACGATTCTCCCAGGTACAATCCCGGTTGCGCTGAATCCGTTTCGGGCACGAACGTCGACATCGTCAGTCCCCAGTATAAAAATGGGATGACGAGAACCAATCCGGCGAGCGGACCACCTCCGCCGATGTCAAACAGCATTTTGCGGTCGGCCATCCGCCCTTGCATCCGGATAACCGCACCCATGGTACCGAACGGATTGAGTGGTGGCGGCACGGGAATAAAATAGGGCAGCGTTGCTGGGATGCCATATCTTTTACACATGAGATAATGCCCCATTTCATGGCTATAGAGAATCGACATGATTCCAAAACTGTACCACAGGCCTGCGGTATAGGTTCCGTGGAGGTAAATCCCTGCACTAAAAGTAGAGAGTGCTGTTAAAATGAAGAGAACATAAATCGTGCTGCGATTTTCTCCGCTCATAAATTTTTGCAGTATTCTTTGGCGCCGGGATATGTATGGATCGAATGTGTATGCGAAGTTGATCTCTTGCTGTTTATTGGGTCTTTCCAAAAAAAATCCTTTATTTCGTTTCACCAGCTGATGGTGATTTTCTCATGTTTATACATTGGAAACAAGTCATTGGCCCGCCCCTGGTTGATAGCGATTTCCAGTCGATTAAAGCTGTTGAAAATCGCTAATAAATCACCGGGAGGGCTTTCGGAATATGCATTTGCTATTTTGTCCAGTTTGTTATGACCGACCGAAATACTAAGCTTTTTATCGGCGGGTACATCGGCTTTTCGAATGTTGGTGATTAAATTCCCGAATCGATCACAGTAAATAAATTCACCGGCGACCGAGTTTGCGGTTTTCGACGGGTATTGATCTGGTATCGTCACTATGTCTTCTGCAGTGATTGGACCAAATGCCTCGCCCGGGTTTTGTTCAATTGCCAGCTGTGCTGCAAGTGGAGCGAATATGTCCCGGCCGTGAAAGGTTTGTGAAATAAGCGGCAACCAGATTTTTTTATTTTTTGCATGGTAAAATTTTGCATCTGCCCGATGGCGTAAAAAGGAGAGCAAACCATTGTCAGGTGCCAGAAAAAAATGGCTATCGTATTCTGCCAAAAGGATGGCACGTCCACTCCCGACACCGGGATCCACAACAGCCACATGAATCGATTCAGGTGGAAAAAAAGGTGAATGCGATTCTAAAAGGAATGCAGCAGCACGAATATCATGGGCAGGAATTTCGTGTGTGAGATCAACGATTTCTGCCTCCGGGGCCTGTCGTAGAATAACGCCATGCATGACACCGACGAATCCATCTCGTAAACCAAAATCTGTTGTCAGTGTAATTATTTTTTTTCGCATGATGCGCAGTTTAATGTGAAATTATTTGAGGTTGCAAACGATGAGATAGATATCATCCCGTTGCACGCCGTGGGCGAAAGATTGCATCCCGGAGAGAACATGATCGGAAATTTCGTCTGCATTCAGAAAAATACCAGAACGGAGCAGGTCTACTAATCCATCGATACCAAGTGGTTTGTTTTTTTGGTTTTCGATTTCAAGCAAGCCATCCGTATAGAGAAAGAGTTTATCCTCGGCTTCGATAACGGTCGCGTTTTGTTTGAATGAGTTGTGCTGTACTTTTTCGAATCCGATGATCTGATTTTGTGATTCGAGGAATTCAAATCGGTTTGCTTCCTTGCGCCACAACACGATTGGTGGATGGGCGCTTCCTGCAAAACGCAGTGATCCCGTATTGACATTGAGTGCACACGAAAACATCGTCAGGAACATGCCTGTCCCCTCGAATGAATCGACAATAAAATCGTTGAGATAGTAGAGTATGGATGCGGGCTCAAGTTGTTCCCGTACCAAACGCCGGATTTCCATACAAATTCGGTTGACCAGCAGGGCTGCCGCAATACCATGTCCTGTGACATCAACTATTGTTAGATATATTTCGCTTTCTTCATTGTAATAGATATCCGAAAAATCACCACCGACCCCGATCATGGGGTAATGACGGATCGCCACATCAAATTTTTTATTGGTGATTTGAACGGGAAGAATACTTCTTTGAATCTGGGCAGCCAGTTGCAAATCCCGTTCGATAAGTTCCTGATGTTCACGGATCTCATATTCTTTTGCGGCGATTTGTTCGCGTAAATCCTTTCTTTCGAGGGCCTGTTGAATTTTCAGACGAAACTCTTGAATATCGATCGGTTTTGTCAGGTAGACGAATGCCCCCAATTGCATTGCTTCGACAGCTGTTGATATGGAACCGAAACCGGTAAGGATGACAACTTCAGTTAGAGGATTTCTCTCTTTGGCCGCATGCAATACATCGATACCACCCAGTTTGCCCATGTGCATATCACTGATCACAAGATCAAAATTATTTTGCTGGATGAGATCAATGGCCTCCTGGCCATTGATTGCTGCGATTACATTGTGGTCGGCTTTGCGTAGAATTTCCTGCAGAAGAACCCGAATCGGGTGTTCATCGTCGACGATGAGGATTTCAGACATTTATAATAAATTCTCTTTGGTCAATTTTATGCGTTGGAGTCCTTAAAACGCATTGTTAAGATTGTAATATCATCAGATTGGGGCGTCGATCCAGAGAATTTTTTCACTGCATCTTCCAGATAATGCATGATCTCTGAAGCTGACTTATGCACATGTTCGCGAATTGTTGCTTCGATGCGGAATTCTTCGAACTCCTCATCATTTTCGTTCATGGCTTCACTAACGCCATCCGTAAATAAAATTACTAAATCGCCTCTATGCAATGCAATAGTTTCCTGCTCGTAAGGCACGTTTTTTAGCATGCCTAAAATCAGGCCACCGCACTCAAGTAGTTTAACTTTTTCGGCGTTTTTATCACCACTGAAAAGCATGGGGGGATTATGGCCCGCATTAACGTAGGTTAGTTCGTGTTTTTGTGTATCCACGATTGCGACAAAAAATGTGATAAACTTATCCATGTTGGTGTTGGCATGGATGATATTGTTGATTCTTGCCACTTTCTCACCTAATGTCCACTCGGTATGGATCATAGCGTGCAGGCTCGCCTGGATATTGGCCATTAACAAGGCCGCCGGGACACCTTTTCCGGACACGTCAGCAATCGTCACCGCCCATTGGTGATCGTTAATTTGAATAAAGTCAAAATAATCGCCACCGACCTGACTGTGGGAATTGTTCATTCCGGCAAATTCATAGCCATCAATGAGTGGCGGACTTGCGGGCAGAAGTTTGCGTTGGATATCGCGTGCGATAGACAGTTCTTCTTCGAGGCGTTGCTTTTCCAGGGTTTCTTTAAATAAACGCGCATTTTCTAATGAAATCATTGCGGCATTGCCCAGAGTTGAAAGAAACTCCAGTTCATCGGCACGGTATTCTGCTTTGTTCAACCTTTCACCGATGAGAATGCATCCAGCCAGTTCATCCTGTCGGAACATGGGAACAAGAACGCGCACACCAACTTTTTGAAATTGATTGACTATACTATTGTTCTCGATTTCATTTAAACGCAAAGCCCGCTGTTGTTTTTTTAAAATCTGGTAGGTTTTTTTGAAAATATGGGTGGTGATATCCTCTCGCTCATTAAAACCTTTTGATATCAAAAAATGCGGTTTTTCCGGTTTACTGCATTCGACAACCGCAATTTTTTGTGTCATCATTTCACCCATGATCGCAAAAACCAAAATGGATGCTATTTTATCCTGATCAAAAGTTGTATTAAGTTCTTTACCGATCTCAAAAATTGTTTTCAGGTGCTGAACTTTGCGATCGAGTTCATCATTGACATTTTGTAACTCTCGAATGTATTTGCTGTTTTCAATCGAAGGAGCAGCAAGGTTCGCGAAAGAAGCGAGGTATTCAAGCTCGTCTTCAGTGAAATCCTGTCGTGTGATTTTCCCACCGAGAAGAATATAGCCAATCGCCTTGTTGTTGCTGAGTATTGGGCAAAGAAGTTTGAGACCCAGGCCTTGTAGATAAGCCAGAATATCAAAATGACTGATTTCATCGAGCAAGACAGGTGCGTGAATTTGCTGTGGGATCGAAACATTCGTATGAATATTTTTACTGGCCAGCCCTTTTAAAGCAGCGATCGTAAATTGGTATTCCTGATTATTTTTTAACAGGACGGCACCCTGGGTTATCATCATGCGCCCCATGGGTGTAAAAAGGAGGGTATCTAAAATTGTTTTTAAATTTAACGAGCTATTGAGGGTTTTGCTTAATTCAAAAAGGCTTTGTAATTCTACGAGCCGTTTATCAAAAGTGGCATCAGAATTTCCCATTGTGTTTTCCACATTTTCCTCACCCGTTTAATTTATTGCGGGATGTATTTAACCATTTGAACCTGGTTTCTCTTACCCGGTTCAATTTTAAAATCAACTTCGTCCATCAGGGTTTGCATAAGGTATATTCCAAGACCGCCAACACGCATTTCGGA
>QQUM01000669.1 GCA_008501545.1 Calditrichota bacterium | reverse complement strand
CATGGTCTCAGCATAACAATATTTGCATCCTGAAGAAATTTTTGTACAACCTGTTGTAGGATTCCAGGTCACTTCGGTCCATTCAATGTTTGAAATTGCCATAAGCTATTGCCTTAATTTGTAGTAAACTTTTTTATACTCATCACGAAAATACTGATACGAAAGATAAAACGAACCTATACGTGCTTTTTGATCTTCTGATTGAAAGACTTCCAATATACCTTCTTTCTGCCAGTTAGATAATATTTCATTCGTGTGTTTTGGCAAAAAAGACTTTCGTAAAGTGAATTCAAACAAATCACCGTTGTATCTTCTCTTTTTCTTTAAATACTCTTTCAAATTTTGTTCAAATGGATTTTTAACGATTTGTTGAAATAAATCTAATTGGTTTCTTCGAAAATTCCATCCCTTACCCTGCTCAGTGTCAATGTTCCACTTTGCCTCCAACATTTTTTCGAATCCTTTTATATGCGAACTGAAAAAGAAGAGACAAAAGACAGTATTCTTATCCTTTTGGATGGTAAAAGTATCAACAAAAAAATTGTTTGTACCAAGATATTTAGTAAATCCAATTTTCAGCCACTTAATGAATTCCCAAGCACTTATTGAGCTTTCTATGCGTTTGTTATTTTCTGATAGATCTTCAATAATATTAGTTAGTGCTGTCGGTGTTCCCTTGGCAGCAAATCGGGACATAAACTGGATTGGAAGCCAAAGAAGGACTTCTGAATTGCCGGATGATATCAAGTCTTTGATTTGCTTTATCCTAAATTCTTTGTAACCGTATGGATCAATAAAGATGAAAAACTTCTCTTTTTTATGTCCTGATAATAAAGGAATTAATTCTTTAAGTTCATCTTGATAGTCATTTGAAGAAAAATTAATCGCACCAAATTCATCATAAAAAAGAGATCTATTTTGAATGACTTTTTGTAAGCTGTAAATTTTTTGCTTATCAATATCATTAAAATAGCAGTCTATTGGGATTATAGAATTCAATCGTGCAACATTTTTAAAATGGACATTTTTTATTTCATTTAGAATTACTAAAGGACTTCCTTCACCGCCGTTTTCATATAATCCTCCACCACAGAATAAATCATGAATATTTATTTTTGTAGTATATTGGTCATTACTGATAATATTAAGATATCGTTTGATGTACTCTCCTAACAGCCTAACCTTAGCTTCCGAATGGCTCAATAAACTGCTTTTACTATCCCTCTTTCCCATTCTTGTTCTCTCCCTAAAAAGTTTCTCCCTAATATTTTTACCCAAAGATATAAATTATTCACCCATCATTTACTCCATCCCGGTCCGCGTATGACCTGTCCCGGTTTTTCGTTGGTATGTTCTCCATCTTTTATCACGTGCACGCCATTCACAAAGACATGCTCTACCCCGGTTGCAAACTGGTGGGGTTCTGCAAAGGTTGCATGATCTGCTACAGTTGCCGGATCGAAAACGACCAGATCAGCATAATACCCTTCTCCTATTGCACCTCGATTTTTAATTTTCAAATTTTTCGCCGGAAACGAGGTCAGGCGACGAATGGCTTCCCGTAAAGGAATCACTTTCTCATCCCGGACATATTTTCCCAGCAAACGGGCAAAATTGCCATAAGCGCGCGGGTGTGGATTCGATTTCAGAAAAATACCTTCGGGCGCCATCGAGCCTGCGTCGGAGCAAAAAGCCACCCAGGGCAGTTGCATTTGCTTTTTGATGTTTTCTTCACTCATGAGAAAAAAAATCGCTTCCACCCTGCTGTCATCCTGCAAAATCAGATCGATTACGGTCTCGGCAGGTGGCGTACCACGCATCTGCGCCACTTCGGCGATGCTTTTTCCTGTGAGATATTTCAAAGAGTCCGTTCGCAAGGATGATAGAAAAATCTTCTCAGGCCCGGAGGCCGTATAAAAATTTTCCCAGTCCGCTGCAGGCTGCTGCATTTCCGCTACAACTTTACGTCTTATTTCCGGATCGCGCAAGCGTTTGAGCCATTGATCGAAGCCGTCTTCCTGTACCCAGGGCGGTTGTGTCGCATCCAGGCCGGTTGCGCCGGCAATGTAGGTGTACATATCCGCGCTGACGCGCAAGCCACGCTTCTGGGCCTGCTCAATTTTTTCGATAACCTTGGAGAGTTTAGACCAGTTGGCTTTTCCTGCGGCCTTAAGATGAAAAATCTCTCCGCGGCAACCACTCGTTTCAACAATTTGTAAAAATTCATCAACAGCTTCCAGCAGTCGTGATCCCTCGCTGCGAATATGTGATGTGTAGATTCCATCGTATTCTGCGACAACTTCTGCCAGGGCAATGAGTTCCTCTGTTGATGAATAAACACCCGGCGCATAAATCAACGCCGACGCCACACCCAATGCGCCATCCTGCATCGCCTGATGCAATAATTCCTGCATTTTTTTGAGTTCATCTGGCGTGGGTTCGCGGTTTTCCTCGCCAAGTACGTAAATTCGCAGCGTGCTGGCCCCGACATAAGAAGCGACATTACAGCTGATGCCGCGTTCGGTTAGGTGTGTAAGAAAACCATCAAGGGTTGACCACGTTATGTCGTATTTAAAATCCTTTTGCCTTTTAAGAATGTCTGCTTTCATTTCATCATTCAGCGGCCCCTCACTCCAGCCTTCACCAAATACTTCCAGTGTCACGCCCTGTTTTATGTCACTCATCGAGCGGCCGTCAATCATCAGGCGTTTACTTGACCAACTCAACATATTGATAAATCCGGGAGAAACAGCCAATTCGCCAACATCCAGAACGCGTGTTGCTACGGCATCATCGATTTCCCCAACCGCGATGATTTTATCTGACTTTATTCCGATATCACCTGAAAACGGAGGGCCACCTCGCCCATCATAGATGTTTTCACTGCGAACAACGAGATCATATTTTTTTTCACAGGATAGCAAAAAACTGGCAACAAGCATAACGACGAAAAAACTGAATATGGATTTGGAGACTGGACGCATAAAATACCCGAAAAATTATTCGTTTTTGCAATGGAAGTGACAGCTGTGGAAATCAAATATGCAATTCAAATGTCACGACGTGTTAACTGACAGGCCATTATAAAATCGGAAAAGAATGCGGCCAAAACAACTTATTTTTGTTTTATTGAATGTTCGCTACAGCAGAAGTTGGTCCCGTTGTACGATGCCAAGCGCCAGTTTTTTCTCATAGCGAAGCCAATAATACAACATGCCAAACGACACAAACACGAGCCCGATACACAAGCCGATCCACAATCCCCAAATGCCACCATCAAAATAGAAACACAATAAATAACCGACCGGAATGCCGAGAATCCAATGACCGACCAGGTTAAAAATCATGGCTTTGCGCGTATCACCGAGGCCACGCAGCGTACCGGCACCTGTTACTTGTATGCCATCGAAAAGTTGAAAAAAAGCCGCCACAGCGAGAAGGGAAATGCCGATCTGAATAACTGTATCGTCGATGGTGAAACTGCGCATGATACCGTAGGGCAAAAGGATGAATGCCAATCCGGAGAGTGACATAAAGGATGCGCTGAAAATCAAGGCTGTTCTTCCCGAGCGGATTGCTCCTTGCGGGTACTCGCGACCGATGGCTTGTCCAATCCGCACCGCACCGGCATTTGAAACACCCAATGGCACCATAAATGTAAAACTTGCCACTTTCAACACAATATGATGTGCAGCCAAAGAATTTGCATCGAGAAGGCCTGCGAGAATTGTGGCAAGCGTGAAAGCGCCAACTTCGAATGCCATGTGGATTGCTACCGGCAGTCCAATCGTGATGATTTCACGGATACGCGTCCAATCAAATGCCAGAGAAGCATGAAACAATCCGCTGTGTTCCATGCGCTCCATATATAAAATATATACCACGAGCCCTGCTGCCATGAATGACATGCTGATCAACGTCGCATAACCTGCACCCGTGGCGCCCATTTGCGGTGCACCTAATTTGCCGAAAATCAGCATCCAGTTTGCGATTGCATTCACACCATTTGCAATAAACATCAGTACAGTAATGGGTTTAACAACGCTGCGAGCTTGCAAATATCGCCGGGCTGTCGTAAAAAGCAAAAGCGGAAGAATCGAAAACGAAGTCGGCTGCATGTAGCCTATTGCACGTGTGACAATAGCCGGGGAAATAGTTGAATAAGGTAAAAGAAAAATAATGGAGTAAGTCATCCCGGTAAGCAAAACACCGAAAATCAGGCTGATATAAACTCCCTGAATAAGCGAATGATGGCAATCATCCAGTTTGCCGGCACCGTACATTTTCGAGACCAGGTAGTCGAGTCCAAACAGGACACCCATGCCGAGTAATCCCATAAATATGACAATGCTACTGCCAATACTCACGGCGCCAATTGCCAACGCACCAATGCGACCAACCATCAATGTGTCAACCATGCCCATCATCACCCAGCTCACTTCGGCGATAACGACTGGCAACGCGAGTTTTGCCATCGGGCGTAATTCAATTTTGATGTTTTTCAGGAAAGTGTTTTTGAGAATCATAATCGAGGCGGCTAATTAATGTGAGTCAATCCCAACAAGATCAGAAAAGGAAATTACTGAGTTGATTTCTGAAAAGCAATCGGAATTCAACGTGGCTGGAACATTGAAGCATTGCAAGGCTTTATGCCGGTAAAAATTCTCCAAAAATATTTTTTTCATTGGGTTGTCGCATCATCTAAAGCAGACATTCAAAGTAAGTTGACGATGAGGCCTGCCGCGGTATTCAGGAGTTCACCATCACATACCGTTGCGAAAAGTCGTTGGGATTCATGACTTTTTCAATATCTTTTAATTCAGTGCTAAGAATCCGAAAAAAGGAGTCCGCCATGCTGATAAAAATTCTACTGATTGGAGTACTTGTCCTTCTGCTTTTTGCCTTTGTATTTTTCCTTTTTGTGCCATCCATCGTCGATCGCAACATGAATCGCATTCAACCGGATCCTAAACCTGTTATCTCCGCACAGGCGCAGCAACTCCACGCACAGCTTCGTATCGTCGATCTCCACTGCGATGCCCTGCTTTGGCAGCGGGATTTACTGCAGGACAATGAGCTGGGTCACGTAAATCTCCCGGGCATGCTAAATGGAAATATCAGTTTGCAGGCATTCACAATCGTTTCGAAATTTCCATTTACCACAAAACCTGTCGATGTACAGGATCGCCTCGACCTCATTACGCCGTTAGCTATTGCACAGCGTTGGCCGGTAAAATCCTGGTCCAGCCTGCTTGAAAGGGCACTGTATCAAGCGGAGCGCCTGCATGAGTTTGCGGAGAAATCCGATGGCACATTGCGCATCATAAAATCTCACGACGATCTGGAAAAGTATTTTGAAGATCGCAAAACGAACAATAAACTTGCGGCGGGCTTTCTGGGTATCGAAGGAGCGCAAGTCCTTGAAGGCGATGTTGCCAATGTCGATGTGCTATACAAAGCCGGCATTCGCATGATGGCCCCGACCCACTTTTTTGATACGGAAATGAGTGGTTCAGCACACGGTGTGCAACGCGGTGGGCTAACAGCATCTGGAATAAAAATGATCAAAAAAATGCAACAACTCGGCATGATGATTGACCTCGCCCACGCATCGCCGAAAACAATTGATGATGTGCTGGAAATTGCAACAGGCCCGGTTTTGGTTTCCCACACTGGCGTCAAAGGGATTTGCGACAGTCCGCGCAATGTTTCCGACGACCACTTGCACGGAATTGCAGCGACGGGTGGTGTGGTTGGTATCGGCTTCTGGCCGCAGGCTACTTGCGGTAGCGATATTGCATCCATTGTTCGTTCCATCCGATACACAACGGATCTCATCGGCGTTGATCATGTTGCTTTAGGCTCAGATTATGATGGGGCCGTCATCGTTCCTTTCAAAGCCGCGCAAATGATTTACCTGACCGATGCGTTATTGAAAGATGGTTTTACCAAGGAAGAAGTGGCGAAAGTAATGGGGGAAAATGCACTTCGTGTTTTGGGGATGATTTTGCAGTGAAGTGAGCCTGTTACGATTGCCGCACTGATGGCTCTGGGGATATCCCCAGAGCCATCAGTGCGGCAATCGTACGGTGGTTAAATTAAATCCAAAAAAACAAATATTTCAGAATAAGCGAAACCACACTGATCACCAGCGAGGCGATGATTGTTGTGCCGAAACTTTTTATTTCAAAATCATCGAGGAGTTTATCGGTGAGCCAAAGCAAAACAGCGTTGATGACGATTGTGAATAGCCCTATCGTCAAAAAGACTGCCGGCAAGGTGAGAAAAAAAAGTATTTTAAAAAGTAAAAAGTGCACCACGCTGTAAACGGCCGCAACGAGAAATGCAGTTGCGTTACTTTTTAAGTGAATACCAGGCACAATACGCGCTGCGGCCAAAATGCCAACCGCTAAAAACAGAAAACTCTTGATTAATTCCACGTTCACTTCCTCCATCTGTTATCATTAACAGGATTTATTTCGTGTTATAAATACGGAATCGTTTAAAAAAGTTCAAGCGTTTCCGTTGCATAATTCAAATAGCGCGCGCCATTTCAATCAATGCTACAGTCATATCATAGCGAATGAAAGGTGTAATCAAAT
>QQUM01000502.1 GCA_008501545.1 Calditrichota bacterium | reverse complement strand
ACGCTTACGCAAAAGATAAAATCTTTTTTCCAACAGAGTTTTTGCATGGATTATACGACGGCGGCCACGGCGCGGGCCTGGAAGATTACTGGAATATCATGTGGAATAAGCCGTTGCACGCCGGTGGCTTTTTGTGGGATTTTGCCGATGAAGCGGTTGTGCGCACTGATAAAAACGGCATGCTGGATACAGACGGCAATCACGCCGCTGACGGCATCGTGGGGCCTTACGGGGAGAAAGAAGCCAGCTATTTTACCATCAAAGAAATTTGGTCGCCCATATTCATCGAAGACCGGTTTATTCGCGATGACTTTAACGGCATTTTCAGAGTAGAAAACCGCTATCATTTTACCGGACTCGATGCGTGTTCGATGACGGCCAAATGGGTGAAGTTTGAAGGACCTGAAGGCGCATCGGAATATTCCATCTTATCCCAAAACAAAGTTGAGCTTCCCAACCTGGCGCCAGGCGCAAAAGGAATATTTGAAGTTGAAAAGCCCCAGAATTGGAAGTCGGCGGATGCGCTGCATTTAACCGCCACCGATCCCCATGGCAAAGAAATTTTTACCTGGTCCTATCCTGTAAAAATGCCACAATGGCTAAACAAAGAAAAAATAAACTACACCGGCAAAGGGAAAATCAAAACAGAAATTAAAGACGCTCAAATATACGTTGCTGCCAACGGCGTCGACTTTACTTTTTCGGAAAAAACCGGTCTTTTATTGGAAGTGAAAAAGGGCGGCAAAGTCATTCCACTTAACAACGGCCCCATCATTTTAGGGCAAAACGACAAGATGGAAAGCGTCAAGCTGAAAAAACTGAAAGACAAGGTTGAGATTACAGCCCTGTTTGAAGAAACAGACAAGCATCAGGAGTGGGTTACCTATGAGGAGCTGAGCGCTGATTTGATTAAGTGGACGGTTTATCCCAACGGAGCGCTTGATTTGCTTGTGGAAATGAAGGGCAAAAAGAAGGTGAAAAACTACAAAGGCATCACCTTTTCTTTCCCGGAACCAGAAGTTGCCGGCAAGAAATGGCTCGGCGATGGGCCGTACCGTGTCTGGCGCAACCGCATGAAAGGCACGCGCTTTCAGGTGTGGGAGAATGACTACAACAACACCATTACGGGTGAGTCTGGTTTTGTTTATCCTGAGTTTAAAGGCTTTTTCTCAAACTTGTACTGGGCGAAGGTCAAAGGCAAAAACAACAATGGATTTACCGTTTACTGCCATTCGCCGCACACTTATTTGCGCATGTTCACTCCCGATCAGCCCGCTGCGCCAAAACGAGGCGCTACGGTTAAAAATTTCCCTGCCGGCGACATCTCATTTGTGAAAAACATCCCTGCCATAGGTTCCAAATTTCAGGAAGCTGAATTAATGGGGCCGCACGGAAATTCTGAAAATTTCTTTGGTAACGATGATGAACCGATAAGAATCAAATTGACTTTTGAGTTTTAGCATGAATTATTTATGAATTCTTGCCACAAAGACTCCAAGGCACAAAGAAACATAAGGTTAGATGTTGAAATGATTTTTTTTGATACCACATATCCATTGTTTATCTCAAACTTTGCGTCTTTGAGCCTTCGTGGCCTATAAATTTTTCTGGTTAGAGATAATAATTTCAAGAATAATAAAGATGGGTAGGCAGGATATGAAACGAATTAATACAAACGCATTACTCTTGTTCTCATTGTTGTTGCTTGGTTCTCAAATCCTGACTGCAGGTGGCGGTGTGAATCACCCAAAAACAGAACGATTATCTTATGATTTAAGCGGCTTCCTTTGGAAACTGGAAGGGGCATTGCCCGGTAGGGGAATGGAAGCAAAATTTCCTGAGATTAGCCATGACCACATGGGTGATGCGCTAAACTGGTCCCCGGCGCATGTACCCGGTGATATATTTACCGACCTTTGGCGAGTTGGGCGCATAGAAGATCCCCACTATGCCAGAAACAGTATTAAAGCCAAATGGGTGAACGAATATGAATGGTGGTACCTGAGGGTATTTAATGCACCCCTTGAAATGAAAGGCAAGCGGATTGAGCTAACCTTTGACGGCGTTGATTATGCCTGTGATGTTTTTCTTAATGGCGAATTGCTGGGCTCCCACGAAGGGATGTTTACTGCATTTTCCTTTGATATTACAGACCTTGTCAGTTTTGAACATCTTCGGCGTGGAAGAAATGTGCTTGCAGTGCGTTTGCATCCGGCGCCGAGGAGATATAGCCAGGTGGCGGGAAAAAAACCCGCGTGGCACGGCGATTATTGGGTGAGTCTGGTGCCAACAGGCATTTGGAAGCCTGTTCGCCTTGAAGCGTACGATGTCGCAAAAGTTGAGGATATTTATATTGAATCTGCGCTTCGCAAAAACGGTTCTGCTGACCTGAATATTCAGGTTGAGATAAACAATCAAAGTGGCGCTGAAAAAGTTGTTGATGTTGATATCACTATTCAAGGGGAGAATTTCAAATCAAAATCATACAATTCTAAAACTCAGAAAAAACTAACGCCCGGGAAAAATGAATTTAGCGTTCAAGTGCAGGTTCCGGTACCCAAATTGTGGTACCCCTGGGATTTGGGCGACCAATATCTTTATATCGCGAATGTCTCTTTAAGGAATAGCCAGAAAAAATTATTGGATGCGGATCATGAAATTTTTGGTATCCGCGAAATTGAAATGAAGATGAATCCCGGTTTTACCAAAGAGCAGGTCGAAAATCCGTGGACGGTCATGATTAACGGTAAACGACATTTTATGCGCTCAGGAACATGGGGAGGCCCGCCGGATATTTTCTTTGGCCGCGCATCCAATGAAAAGTATAAAGAGTTTATCAGGTTAGCCAAAGAAGGAAACATGAATAACCTTCGAATTTTTGGCTGGCATCCTACCGAAATCCCGTACTTTTATGAATTGTGCAACAGGGAAGGAATTACAGTATGGCAGGATATTTTGCCCATAGCCAGTCTTTCGTTGCCCAAAGGGGAAGCTTATAAAAGGGCTATTTTCTCAGATGCAATATCAGTCGTTAAACAATTGCGCAATCATCCCTGCATGGTGATTATCGAGGGTGGCGAGGAAATTTTAATGACTGCATCCGATCCTGCGCACAATCTTCAGTTTATGAAGGAACTGGGTGAAGTTGTTAAGCCGTACACAAACTTGCATTATGTTCCCGTATCGCCATTAAGTGATCATGTAGGTGTTAAATTAGGTTACAAGCCCAATGAGAGCATTCATGCCAACGGATTGTTCTACGGAGAGGGGCGCAGCAACATGGAATCTTATTTTAATCGACTTGATTTTGCCGTGGTTCCGGAGTTGGCCATTTCTTCGTGCCCAAATGTATCGAGCATTAAGAAGTTTATTCCTGAAGATGAACTTTGGCCGCCCGGGCCAAGCTGGGGACATCATTGGACAGATTTTGATGTGTTCAGGACGTTAAACTTTGAAGTCGTGGGTTCACAATCAACCGGTGGTATGCAGGAATTTGTTGATGCGACTCAAATTTCACAAGGGATTATATTCCAGTATGCATTAGAGCATTTTAGAAGAAGAAAACCCAAATCGAGCGCGATATGCATTTGTCACTACATCACCTTTGCTCCGGACATGAAGTGGGGAATTGTTGATTATTATCAGCAGCCCAAAATTTCATACGATTATGTAAAAATGGCTTATCAACCTTTACTTGTTAGTCTTCAGTATGAAAAACGCAGGTGGTTGCCCGGAGAAGAATTTGAAGGTAAGGTTTGGGTTGTTAATGATTTTTATAAAGAGTTTAAATCATGCAAAGCTGAGGTTGTATTTTACAATACCCGCAAAGAAGAAGTGAAAAGAGAAAAAGTTGATTTGGGCGATATTGGTCCGGACAGTTCGAAAGAATTAGCTACAATTAAGTGTAAGACACCCGGTAAATTGGGTGACAAATTTTATGTAGAAATAGAAATGAAAGACAAATCAGGTGAGGTCGTATCGCAGAACAAATACTTGTTGTTAGTAGCAGATGAAAAGGTTGACCTGCCAAGATTAAGAGAAATTGGGCAGGAAGCTATCGATAAAAAGAAGAAATATGGTTCACATAATTACCTGAGGTATTTTGAAGGACTAAACGACGCGCCCGGTGTAAAACAAGCCGACGAAGAGTTGCCAACTGTTAAAGAGTTTGATAAGGACTAAGAGAAGGTGAAGACCTAATCTGAATTATTCATGACGTTAATAAACAATCAATTAGATTTGTTTTGTAGTAACTGTTCAGCGTAATAATCGCCACGAAGCATCCTGAGTGTCCCGCCCGCTTCTCAGGCGGGATGTATCGAAGGGTGCGGGCCTCGTTACCACCACACCCCTCGATACATCCCACCAAAAAACGGTGGGACACTCGGGATGCTACAGTCAGCCAGATTCAATAATTACGTTGAACAGATACGTTTTATATTCTAAACATAGATTTGCAACTGTATTTATTCGAATTACCGCCTTGCTCATTATGGTTTTTAACTTTGCGTCTTTGAGCCTTCGTGGCCTATAAATTTTTCAGGCTAAACAAATGGTAGAGATTAACGGAAAAAACATGAAGCTAAATAAAGTATTAACATTGTTCGTGTTGCTCGCCGTAATTACAGCATGCATGAAGAATGATAATCAAAAACCAAAGCGCTTTGTACCAAATTGGCAATCACTAAATCAACACGAAGCTGCGCCCGAATGGTTTGTGGATGCCAAGTTGGGAATCTACTTCCATTGGGGACCTTACAGCGTGCCGGCCTTCGGCAGCGCCTGGTATCCGCGCAACATGTACATGGAAAAAGGCAAGGTTCGCAAATTCCATGAAAAGAATTTCGGAAGCATTGATGAATTCGGCTATGAAGATTTTATTCCGCTGTTTACAGCCGAGCATTTCGATCCGGAAGACTGGGCGGATTTGTTTCAGATGGCGGGCGCCAGGTTCGCTGGTCCGGTAGCCCAGCACCACGACGGTTTTGCCATGTGGAATAGCGAAGTGAATCCCTGGAATGCAAAGGACATGGGCCCCAGGCGAGATATTCTGGGGGAACTGTTTCAGTCGCTGGAAAAACGCAAAATGAAAACAATCGCCACCTTTCATCATGCGCGATTAGGGCAACGCAATGTGGACAAACCTGAAAACTGGAAAACAGGATACAACAGCCACTATCCCTATCATCCCGACCTGCCAACAGCTACCACCGATCCCCAATTACGCAAGCTTTTCGGCAATTTTGAAACCATCGAGGAATTCAATCAATATTGGCTTGACCAGGTAAATGAAGTGGTTGGCAAATACAACCCGGATATCATTTGGTTCGACTCGTGGCTAAATCTTATTCCGGAGTATAAAAGAATGGAGATGGCTGCGCATCATTTCAACAACGGCTTAAATCAGAACAAAGACGTGGTAATCGCTCATAAACAAAGCGATATGCCTTTGGAGTGCAGCGTTTTGGATTATGAGCAAGGCGGGCGTCGCGATATTCATCCACTGCCCTGGATGACTGATATTACCCTGGGGCAAAGTCGCTGGATGTATGTTGAAGGGCATAAATATAAAACAGCCGATTTGCTCATCCGCAACATGATTGATGTTTGGAGTAAAAACGGAGTTGTTTTACTTAATGTTTCTCCGCGTGCTGATGGGGTGATTAATCAGGAGCAACGCAGTGTCTTGAAAGAAATTGGCGACTGGTTAAAAGTGCATGGCGAAGCAGTATATGGCGCTCGCCCACATAACATTTTCGGATACGGAACTGCACATACGGGTGAAGGTCATCTTGCCGGACAATCGTCAACAGTTGCATATACGGCGGATGATATTCGCTTCACAATTGCAAAAGATAAAAAGGCAATGTTTGTTTTCTTTCTGGGAAAACCAAAGGCTGGCGAGCGCATACAAATGCGTACAATTGGAGGCTATCACCGAAATATTCCACCGTCACTCATCAAAAATATTCGTTTGATAGGTTCTGATGCAAATGTGAAATGGGAACTTACTTCGGAAAGCTTTTTCCTCACCATGCCGGATGCAGAAATGAACGAGTTGGCAACTGTATTTAAGTTTGAATTGGAATAAAGATGTGAGAATAACATGAAAGTTTTTAATCCAGTAAATCATGTAATCCTGTCTAAAAGGTAGTGTCAAAAGTTTAATGAAAAAATGAAACTTAGCCAGGTGCGACGCACTTCTTTCCGATAGGCCTGCAATTCTCTGAGTAGGCTTGGAGATTCCGGTACGAAGTGCGTCGCACCTTCCAAGGAAGGGAAATAAGATGAAAATTTTTAAAAACTTACTTTGGATTTTGTGGTGTGCATCATTATTTGGTCAGAGCGCAGAAAAAGCATCACAGCCCAACATCCTTTGGATTATCACTGATGACCAACGCGCTGATGCGCTGGAATGCTACAACCGCGCCACCACGGGCAAAAGCGAAAGTCCACTGGGCTACGTAATGTCACCCAATACGGACAAGCTGGCGGCTGAAGGCACAATGTTTACAAATGCCTATAACAATTCGCCCATGTGCGCTATCTCCAGAGCTTCCATGCATCTGGGACGCTATCCGTTTCGGTCGGGACATTACAAGTTTTTTTAGCATCAGGAAGCCGATGTTT
>QQUM01000056.1 GCA_008501545.1 Calditrichota bacterium | reverse complement strand
CGCTCATTAGCGAGTTCAACCTGTTTGCGTGAGACGGTTACACCGGTGACATGCACACCATATTTCTCGGCTGCATACCCGGCAAATGCGCCGAAGCCACAGCCCAAATCCAGAATACGCATTCCGGTTTGCAGGTTTATTTTTCTACATACGAGATCGAGTTTTGCTTCCTGAGCTGAATCGAGATCTGTTGCATTTTTCCAGTAGCCACAGGTGTAGTTCATCCGTTTGTCGAGCATGGCCGTGTACAGATCATTGCCTGTATCGTAATGTCTCTCGCCAACCTGAAAAGCACGTCTTATTTTCTGCAGATTGATAAGCTTCGATTTGAGGACAGGTAAAAGGAGTTTCCAGTTTCCCCTGAATTTGCGGTCCAATTTCGCTCTGACGACCCGTTCAAAAAATTGATCAAGAGCCGGACAATCCCACCAGCCATCCATATAAGATTCACCGGAACCGAGAGAACCATCGCTCAGGAGTCTTTGGTAGAAATCTGAATTATGTACCTGAATATCATACGATTTGTCCCCATTCACGGTAATACCAGCAATTGATAGTAATTCTCTCACAACGGCTTCAGCATTTTCTTGTGCCATAGACTGTATCCTCCTTCCTTACCAAATTCGTGTTTAAAAAAGACACCAGGTAAAGCTGGACTCTATAGATTTACCATCTACTGTGAGATAAAATAGAGATAATATGGGAAATTGCAAATTTTTAAATAATTCGCGTTCGATGTAAAAATTTGGAGAAGAAATGCCTGCATTGCTCGAACTCGAAGTCCGGCTGGAAAGTCCCGGATTTCGTCATTCCGTCATGCTTTTAGACGGAATCCATCGTTGGCCAGTCTCAATACATGCTGGATTCCCAATAAAAGCGTTTGGGAATGATGGTAAAAAAATGACTTTCCCGCCAAGTTTATAGTCCGAGGGCGTCCCGCCGCGGACAACGTGTGTTACGCTCAGCGGGACGCTTTCGCTCTAGTAATATAACGTGTGTTACGCTCAGCGGGACGCTTTCGCTCTCGTAATATAACGTGTGTTACGCTCGGCGGGACGCTTTCGCTCTCGTAATATAACGTGTATTACGCTCGGCGGGACGCTTTCGCTCTCGTAATATGAAGTCTGTCAAATCTTGAAAATCTATTGAACTCATATTAAAGAAAGTGATGAGTCGGTGGGATGAGTGAACTCCGGTGTGAAGTACGATTCCCCGTATTCATGCACCTAACGCATTGGCACTTCGATCGCTAATAATTGTGATTCGCTTTGAGATTGTACGGTGAACTCGTCAATTTCCCAAAGGCCGATGCCGTCTTTTCTGTTGAGATCTTCCCCGGCAACTTCAATCTTTCCTTCGATCAAAAAGAGATAGACGCCATTTCCGGGTGAGTTTAAACGTGAGGTCGTTTGAGCTCCTTGCTGCAAATCAGCGAGAGAAAAGTACGCGTCCTGGTGCAACCAGAGTGTATCCTCTTCCTGCGCCGGTGAAACGAACGTGTGGAATTTATCTTGTCGTGCCAACGGGTCAATCGTTTTCTGGTCGTATCGCGGCTTGTGGCCTTTTGCGTCCGGGAAAATCCATATTTGCAGCAGGCCGGCAGATTCAGAGTCGGAATGGTTGTATTCGGAATGCCAGATTCCTGTTCCAGCCGACATAATTTGGATTTCGTTGGGACGGATCACTTGTTCATGCCCTTCGCTGTCGGCATGCGCCAGGGCACCGTGCAATGGAATCGTGACGATTTCCATGTTATCGTGCGGATGCCGACCGAATCCCTGTCCCGGACCAATGACATCATCATTAAGCACGCGCAGCTTGCCAAAGTGGATATGCGTGGGATCGTAATATTGTCCGAAGCTGAACGTGTGATACGTTTTCAACCAGCCATGATCAAAGTGGCCGCGGCTATCGGCACGATGTATTGTCTTTTTCATGATAGGATGTCCAGTATTTAAATTTGCATGTTCATTTTGTATTCGCAGGAGAGCATGTCATCGCGCGTGTAGTGGAGACTTCAGTCTCTCTAAATCGCTCTATGATTGAAAAGGCTAAAGCCTTCACAACGAACCAATGCTTTCCGTAAATATTTATTTAAAAGCATATTTTTGATTTTCAGCGTGGTGTTATTTTAATCTTCGTGGCCTTCGGCGAAAATCACTTCACCCGTTAAATCGCTTTGCAGCGCTTTTAAGTAGGTTTGGGCAAGTGTTGCTGCATCGGGTGATGAACCTGGTTGCATTCCCATTTTGATGGCGGTTTCACGCACCAGTGGCGGATGCACAACGAGGATGCGCCGATTTTGCGTGAGATCTTTGGCTGCTCCTTTTACAAATCCCTCGACAGCCGCATTGAGCATCACAGCCGTGTAGGTGCCCGGCGTTGGACGGTAAAAAAGCATGCCGCCTGTGAGAATCGCCACACCGTTCGGGCGTAAATTGTCGAGTCCTTTGCGAACCAGGTTTATTTGCCCTAACAATTTACTGTCGATACTGAAACGCAGCTGGTCATCGTCAATTTCTGCCAACGGACCAAAAGCAACATCACCTGCAACGCTGATTAATCCATCGATGGGTCCGATTTTTTTGAAGAATGCTTCAATGGATGCTGGATGGGCAATATCGACGCCGGGATCGGATTTTCGTGAAACCGGGATGACGTCATAGGCTTGTTTTTGCAACAAGTCGACAAGTGCGGCGCCAATGGTTCCAGTCGCGCCAATGACTGCTATTTTCATAAATTTTTCTCCTGATTGTGCCCCGCAAGGGGGCAGGCTACGGGTTATTCAAATGTGCTTGCGGTGCGAATGCCTGCAATTGCTCCATTGGAGAACCGTTTTGGTCTGTAAAAAATTTCAGCACCCCATTATCAGGCGCTGCTGCAGCGATTGGATTGGTCGCATCGATTATGGTTGTGCCGGCCAGGTTGTCGGGGAAGGAAAACCAGCCATCACCTCGTAACCATATTTGATGAATCCGGCTGCCAGGGATTTTCCAACGATACCGGATCCTATAATTCCTGCTTTCATTTGTAACTCCTCTTTGTTTGGTTGTACATACAATAATAGAATGGCAAAAAAAAACGCTCAACTTGTGTACAAATAGATTTGCGACGACCTGCTTGTAGCGCAATTGCTCATGCTGTATTTCATTTTGGGCTCAATTCATAATCATGTGGAGTTGTTTGGATCTCCTCTATGTCATCCTGGAAGGCTCTTTTTTAGCTGATGCAGATCTTATTTTTCAGCTTGGCTTAAATCGAGCGGAATTTTGTTTTTGCTCCTTTGTAGAATTGATAATCCCCAATTGTCACGGGGCTGAGTCAAAACATGAATCTGTATGATAAATATTCAAATTTATGAATACATACAGAATCTATATTGTTAAGAATCCACCTCGAAGCATCCTGAGTAATCCCGCGCATTTTGCGGGATGTATCGAAGGGTGTGTGCTCAGAAATCCACCCGCACCTTTCGATACGCCCCGCTAAAAAGCAGCGGAGCTACTCAAGATGCTTATTTGTGAAATAAACTAAAATCCTGTTAAGTATACGGTTTTCTGTATTTTTATTCACTTCATTGATGTTTTGACACAGCTCCAGTGAGGGTGTTGGGCGTTTTTGAGGCTATTCATGTTCTGTCACAGCTTAAATTGTGAGTTTGGTTCCTAAACGTCATGCCGGTTTGCGTTTTTTGCAATACCGGCATCTCCCTGAATTGCTACGTGTGTTTTGGTTTTGTGAAATATCAAGTATGCTGCATCCACCAAAAGATTCCGGTATTCTGCTGAAAAGCGCAGAAACCGGAATGACGCGATGAACGACTCACATTTTTAGGTGTGACAGACTACGAAGGTTTTATTGCGAAAATAAGGTTTTTCAAATACCGTGCTGGATGGGATTTAGATTATCTAACTTTATTAAAACAGTCCGTTATCTCCATCGATACTATCTCGAATCATACATCCATCGCGTTTTTCCAGTACTCGTAATTGTACTCCTGCTCCTACTCGTTCTCGTCTTTTAAAAACCGATTACGAGAACGAACAGGAGTACGTAAAAGCGTGAGGCACTTTCTCGATTTCAATTTTTCATGCGATTTTTGGCACTACGCGATAAAAATCTTGCCTCCCTATCTTGCTGATTTCAAAAGAAATTGTATATTCCCTGAGCAAATGATCACAATTGAAGAGAAAAAACATGACCAAAGACAAATTCTCCAATCTCAAACGCCCAAAATACCCGATGCCGGATTTCGTCAGACATGCTTTGGCTCAGCGCAATTTAATGCAGGCGTACCAGGAACGCCCGGCCTATCAGCAGAACGATTACATCGGCTGGATTACGCGCGCAAAGCGGCCGGAGACAGTGCAGAAACGCCTCGACCAGATGCTTGATGAGCTGGAAAGTGGTGGTGTGTACATGAAGATGGCCTGGCAACCCGGGCAGAAGTGAGCTTGAATTTGAATTCTGAAAAGGACCGTACTTGAATGCAACGCCTTCCCATATCAGAGATCGATACTTATTTTGTTAACGGCAACTATCCCATCGAATTTCTTTTCTACTATAAAAATGCCCTTAACACCACCGCCATCCGCAAAGCATTGCGCCGGCTCACAACAGCATTCTGGCCTCTCTTTGGCCTCTACGAAAATGGTGCGATCATCGCACAAAACTACAGGGAAGATGATTATTTTAGCGAAACCAAATATGAGAACACATTCGAAGCTGGTGGTGATGCAATGGCATTGTGGGAGCGCTACAAAGATGTGAATCCAGCAGAAATGCACGGTTTGTTTTTCCTGCATGTGCTGCAGTTTAAAAATGGCACAGCGCTGGTGCCAAAGATGAATCATCTCGTCGGCGATGGCTACAGTTATTTTTATTTTCTCGCTGTGCTCGCTGCAATGGCGCAAAATTCGTTCGTTCCATTTAAGAAATTTGCAATCCGTCATCTGGCGATGCCAAAGTTAAACCGGACACCGCTGCAACCGTTTCAGTTTCGGAATCAAAAAATACAGCAATCTCTGATCTATGAAAATTTCAGGATCGTCAACGAAACGGTTGCAAAAGCAGATGTCGCAAGCGCGCTCGATCATTTGAATGGAGAGCATAACGCACGTGTGTCTGTCAATGATTATTTGTCGGCGATGGTTTTTCAAAAAACGTATCAGGCGCAAAAGGCCCGTCATACCGGCCAATTCACTTTATCCATTCCGATGGACGTCCGGCGTTATGTGCCGCAGCTGGGCGCGAAGTTTTTTGGCAATGGCTTGCAGTTTCATCGTTTGACCTTAGAGCGTGCTGCTCTTAATACGATAGCAACCGAAGATTTGGCGTTGAAAATTCGTAAATCTGTACCGGTTGTCGATAGTTCGATGTACACACAGTATCTTGCAGATCTTGAAGTGAAAATCAGTAAAAGCGAGGAACATGCGTTGCTGCCGTACGATCCGGCAACCGGCTGTCTGGTGACGAATCTCACCCGCATGCCGCTGCCAAAACTGGATTTTGGGGGAGGAGCACCGTCCCTTTCATTCCCCCTCACTACCGGAAAGAACAGTGCAGCGGTGTTCGCGGACGGGGATAATTTTCTTCTGCGCCTGGTGTATTAAATCGTGAATTTCCTGCGCAACAGTTACAATCCTTCCTGATCGATCAGATAAATAAAAGAAGCCAATGAGGCCGTACCCAATTCGAGTTCGCGTTTATTCACCGCACTGAAAACGTCGGCAGGAGAGTGATGGAAATCGAAGTAGCGCTGGGCATCGGGAATGATCGCGGCTACAGGTGTACCATCGGCTTTATTAAGTGGACCGATATCCGGGCCACCGCCTCCGGCACGGATGGCATCGATTGTATTATCGGGAAAATATTGCATCCAATCCTGCATTTTCGCCAAAGAAGAATCCGCCCCTTTAAAGCGAAATGCGCGTGGTGTGAAACCACCGGCATCCGACTCGATGGCAATGACATGTTTTTCCTTGTTTTCCACGGCCAATTCCGCATATTTTTTGCCCCCACGCAAACCATTTTCCTCGTTGATAAACATGACCGCGCGCAACGTGTTTTTCGGTTGATAGCCAAGTGTTTGCAGTGATTGCAAAGCTACAATGGAGTGCATGATCCCGGCGCCGTCGTCGTGGGCGCCGTGGCCTGTGTCCCATGCGTCGAGATGGCCACCAACAGCGATAATGTCATCCGGATTTTCGCTGCCTTTTATTTCGCCGATAACGTTGTAGGAAAGCACGTCAGGCAGTGTTTGGCAATTCATTTTGAGAAATAGCTTTGCCTTTGGATTTTTCTCCAAGATTTGTGCCAGTTTGTCCGCCGAGTGCGCGCCGAGCGCTGCTGCAGGGATTTGCGGTGCGTCTTCCGTATAACGGAGCGAGCCGGTGTGTGGATGGTCATCGTCGCCGGTGCCGATGGAGCGGATAAGGACCGCCACAGCGCCGAGTTTTGCTGCCCGCGAAGCGCCGTATATCCGTTTTTGAACGGAAGCACCATAACCACGGAATGTATTTACATGTTCGCTGGCAAATGGCTCGTCGTAAAAGACAATTTTACCGGTAACATCGTCCGGGCTGCGTGTTGCGATTCCGTCCAGTGATTTCACGACCACAACTTCTGCCGTGAGCCCGTCCTTCGGTGTGGCGA
>QQUM01000729.1 GCA_008501545.1 Calditrichota bacterium | reverse complement strand
ATCTGTTTAATAGACATACTGATGGCTCTGGCAGGCACATCATCGAGGGATGCAAACCACCCTTCGCCGAGCTGTTGTTTTCTGCAGGCTTCATCAAGCGATACAACGAGATAGGGTTCCGCTGTTTCAAAATCTGCGGGAGGATCATTAAATGCAAGGTGGGCATTTTCACCGATCCCGACAAAAGCCACATCGATCTGGTGCATGCGAATTAAATTTCCCAGTCGCTGGCACTCGGTATGGGGCTCGGAATCACCATTGACATAAATAAATTCTTTTATCGACACCTTGTCCACGAAACGCTCCTTAAGGTATCTCCGAAAAGAAGCCGGATGCGTTACAGGCAGTCCGATATACTCATCAAGATGGAAAGCTGTGATTTTCTCCCATTCAATCTCTTGTTTAACAAGTGATTGCAACATTTCAAACTGTGAAGCGCCAGTGGCAACGATTATGCTCGCTTCACCTTTTTTCCCGACGGCTTCACGAATAAATTCAGCGCCTTTGGCTGCTGCTTTTTCTCCTAGTTCACTTTTATCTCGTGCGATGGAAATATTAATCGCCATATCAAGCTCCAAAAATATTTTTACGATTTCAATAACTCAAGTTCGTAGTGGAGACTTCAGTCTCTCCTTCATCCTCTTCTCTCCGGAAAAAGGGCTTAAGCCTTCACTACAAATTTCTTCCTTTTAACTCTATGAAATTTGCATTCGATTCATCTCGAATTCCACAATATTTCGCAACCAGGCGAAGTGCCTTGCAAAGGCATTTTTTTTAACGGGATTGTTGTCTTCGATAAGTCCTTTTATCACATCCAATCCCTGATCTTCGATCATCCGATTCAATCGCGCTGCGTTCTCTCCCTTCGGCACCGGCAGAATACCTTCGCCAGCAACTTCGATAACACCTACACCTTCGGTTTTAAAAACGTGCCATGCATCCGATGTCCGAAAATCAGGGTTTCGAAAAATGATGTAACTGCAATACATTTTATCGTCTTTTTGCACGATGAGATTGCAGGTATTGCGTCCCGGATCCAATGCCTTCCACGCACGAATAATTGTCCCGCAAACGGCGATAAACTTCGTACGATCTACCATGGAAATTTTGCAGCACGCGATTGGAAAGTCCAGCAAGCCATACGCAACTGTTTCCGTTATTCCAGAATAGGCGCTGTAATTCGCCTGCATAACCGGCAGTTCGAGATTCTCAAAAACCTGGTAATGGTGGTGTTGCAGGATTGATGCACCAGCCCAGGCGACATCGCTGTTGGAGCAACCGGTGTAGCCTGGCGCCAGTTCGATGAAACGCACCAAATCGGCCACACTGTCTTCATCCATTCGCATGGGCTTTTTCTCCATTTCGATGAGGACGAAATGTTTTTCACGCAAAGGGTAAGGCGTCAATTGAATGAAAAATTCTTTGCATCCACGCAAATTGAATCGAAAAACCCGCAGGTTTTCCTTGCCGGTAATCCCAATATTTTCATAGCAAATTGGACAATGCAACTGTTTTCTGTTGGCTAACTTTGCCGGCAACGGACTGTAGTGATCACGCTGGTAATTAATCTGAATACCAAAAGTAACGCCTGTCTCTTTATCCGGATAATAAAATTGCTTGTTGGCTGCAAGCATCCGGGGTGCAATGTAACCTGTTTGCCTTTCCCAATTCAGGAGTTGATCCAAAACAGTTCCCAAATTTGTTTTTTGACACTCCAACTCAAAATACGCTTGCATTTTATCCTGGTCGGTCTTTACAGAATACTTTTCGAATTCATTTTTTAATGTGGAATAGGTCAAATCCACTGCTTACCCGGCTCAATTTTTTAATATATATTTTAGCAGAATGCAGCTACTTTTAGGATTGAAAAATGCAATATAAAGAAAATTACGGATCATTGCTGCATTTTTCAAACCAGGATTTGGCTTTTGAAAAACGAGTGCAAAGGTGGGAGTTCGAATCAACAATGAGTATTTTTTTCATAACCACTTCCAAGGTGTTATCACATAACAATTTCTACCGTAGGAGTACATTACAAGCGTGCAGAAATTTGCTCATTTACTCGTTTATTCAATTTCTTCGAATAAAATCAGCTTTTTTGCCACTCAATTTGCAAATTTTGAGCGAGTATTTCTTCATATCGATCTTCGATTGTTTGGTGAATTTTCTTAAGATCGATCCACTGGCCATTTGCATTCGTACAAAATGTTTTATCCAGTTCAATTGACTTTCCGGAGTAAACACCAAACAGTTTCACATCATCGGCCAAAACTCCTCTTTGGATCAAATACGATATCAAACCACAAATCGTATCCGCCTGACAAACACACTTTACAGGTTTGTTTTCATGCCCATAGAGTGCACGCATCTGTGCTTCGTAGACAAAAGGTCGTATCATATGGTGTGTCGATTTATAATGCAAAACTTTATTAATCGTTTCCATTTCATCCTCACGGTAAGTTAAATTTATAATTTCCCTTTTTTAACGCCCTATGACGAAAACTCAATCCCCATGATTCACCAATAAATCGATTGAGCTTTGTCCACGCATCGATTCATCCTCACTTTGGGAGTCCAGTACAGCTATAGCCGTCATATTGACAATATCAATCTCATCATTGCCACCGATTTGCAGCAGATGAACAGGTTTTCGCATTCCCATTAAAATTGGCCCAACGGCCACAGCGCCACCCAATCTTTGCAGCAGTTTATAGGCGATGTTGCCAGCTTCCAGGTTCGGAAAGATCAAAACATTGCCACCGCCTTTGCCGGCCAGCTCGCTGAATGGAAAGACGTCCTCGATAATATCCGGAACCACGGCGGTGTCCGCTTGCATTTCTCCATCGATAAGCAAGTTCATATCGAACTGCCGCACAAGTTCTGTCGCCTGACACATTTTATCCGCGAGCGGATGGCGAGAACTGCCAAAATTGGAAAAAGACAGCATGGCTATTTTCGGTTCTACACCAAACCGGCGTACCGTGTTGGCACTCATAATCGCAATTTTCGCCAAATCTTCAGCCGTGGGCTCAATATTCACTGTCGCATCCGCAAAAAAGTAGATTTGGTCCTTTAATATCATCATGTACATTCCCGCAACTCTGTGTACGTCCGGGCGGACGCCGATGATTTGCAGCGCAGGACGGATCACATCGGAATAGTGCTGCGTTAATCCTGCGACGAGCCCGTCTGCATCCCCCATTTCAACCATCATGGTGGCGAAAGTACTATAGTTCCGAATCCACTGGTAAGCTTCAGATTCCACCAGGCCTTTGCGTTTGCGCATCGAATACAGTTTTTTTGCATAGCTGTCTATATTCGGTGATGCCTTCGGGTGAATAATTTCGACACCCTTCATGATATTCATGTGCAATTTATCCAGCTTCTCTTCGATCACATCTTTTCGTCCGAGCAGAACCGGATAAGCCAGGTTTTCGTCCAGAATAATTTCGCAGGCTTTGAGAATCGCTTCGTGCTCGCCTTCGGGGTAAACGATTCGTTTCGGGGCTTTTTTCGCCCTGTTGATAAACACACGCATAACATGACGCGACAGGCCCAAATGGTCTTCCAGTTGTTCTTTGTATGCGTCGATGTCGATCTTCTGCCGTGCAACACCTGAGTCAATGGCGGCTTGTGCCACTGCGGAGGCTTCCCAAAGCAAGACCCGCGGATCAAAGGGTTTGGGAATGATATAGTCAGGTCCAAACTCAAGATGTTGTGATCGATACGCTTTCATCACAGAATATGGGACGGGTTCTTTCGCCAATGCAGCCAGCGCTTTTGCAGCAGCGATCTTCATTTCTTCATTGATCTGTGTCGCCCTTACATCCAGTGCGCCACGGAAAATAAATGGAAATCCAAGCACGTTATTCGCCTGGTTGGGGTAGTCGCTGCGGCCGGTTGCCATAATGACATCATCGCGGGCGGCTTTTGCATCCTCGAAGGTGATTTCCGGATCCGGATTCGCCATTGCGAAAATAATGGGCTGGTCCGCCATCGATTTGACCATTTCTTTGGTAATCACATTGGCAACGGAAACACCCGCAAAAACATCGGCGTCTTGCATCGCTTCTTCCAGCGTTCGGAGGTCCGTCTCCTGTGCAAACATTTCTTTGTAGGGATTCATGCCTTCCTTGCGACCTTTGTAAATCACACCCTTGCTATCCAGCATGATGATATTTTCCAGTCGGGCACCCAGTTCAATATAAAATTTTGCACAGGCTATCCCTGCAGCACCTGCGCCCATAAAGACAATTTTCACCTCTTCGATTTTCTTGCCGGCTATTTCCAGCGCATTCAACAAACCGGCACCCGAAATGATTGCTGTGCCGTGCTGGTCATCATGAAAAACCGGAATATTCATTTGTTTTTTAAGTTCCTCTTCGATGTAAAAGCATTCCGGTGCTTTTATATCTTCGAGATTGATGCCACCAAATGTGGGTTCAAGCATCTTCACCGTGCGAATGATCTCGTCCGGATCGTGTGTATCCAGTTCAAGATCGAAAACGTCGATATCAGCGAATCTTTTAAAAAGAACGCCTTTTCCTTCCATGACCGGCTTTCCGGCAGCGGCACCAATATCACCCAATCCAAGAACAGCGGTTCCGTTGCTGACCACCGCAACCAGATTGCCTTTCGCTGTGTAGTTAAACACATCATCCGGATTTTTCTCTATATCCCTGCAGGGTTCGGCGACACCGGGTGTGTATGCGAGCGACAGATCTCTTTGGGTTATGCAAGGTTTTGTAGTTACGACTTCAATTTTACCTTTTCGACCGCGTTGGTGATAGGATAACGCTTCTTCGCGATAATTCATCTCCAATTCCTCAATTAAAGAAGTTCTTCGTTTTAATTGGTTTTGTCCACGAATTACATGAATCTACACGAATTGTTTTGGCCAATCAAACCTGGTTGAAAATATAACCATTCGCTCAATTCATGTGATTCGTGAACAAGATTCCATTTGTTTGAAATATGCCGTGTAAACCAGATAACCAGAAGCTCTACTGGTCAAATAAGCATCAATTTTAAATTTCTCACCCAGGCTGCTCATGAATTCCAGTGCTTTTCGATCACAGCCGTACAATGGTAATCTAAAAAATCATGCAGGATTTCACTGATGCACACATCCTGAAATTCCCGGTTCAATTCCTCGCAGATTTCACGTGCATGCTCGGCAGAACGTGCTGAAGGGATCCTTTCATCGACATAGCGAAAATACCGTGCGGTTAACTCCTTTTCACGGGACGTTTCGTAATCGTCGTCATTTATATGGGTGTTACTGTCATTAAAATTGAATCAACATTGGCAAGATTATAGACTTCTCGTTTAACAACCTTCCCATCCTCGATTGAAACCAACAGCATTTGATCACTGCAATCCAATCGATTTGAGATACGATTTTCAAAAACAGGCATAGCAAGCTGTTGCATCGGACTCCCTTTTCTTTTATTAACGCATTCTAACGCAAGAGACGGGCCAGAAAAAAGCACACTTTTATTTAGGTTGGTAAAGGTATTTTAGGCAGGAAAGAGGGATTGATAGAACGAAAAAGGTGAGGAATACGTCGCTATAGTGCGACATATTAAATGCGACTGTTGCATTAACGTGAGGCAAAAGGCTTCAACAATCTATATTTTTTCATTTTCCGATAAAGGGTTGCGTGATGCACACCGAGTTCTTTGGCCGTCTCAACTTTATTCCAATTGTGTTTTTCCAGCATTTCAAGCAAAAGGTGATGTTCCACAGCTTGCAATGGAGAAGGTTTATTGGATACTGGTTGTGTATGCACTTCTCTTTTTTTATCCATATTTTTCAGGTTTAAAAATTTCTCGTTTAAAGAGAACGGTTTGTTTGCGGTTTAGGTTACTCAGACAAGCTGGCAGCACAACAATCGAGCCTTGCGATAACAGAACAGATATTCTTTTATTTTGCATGTAATGCTCTGTTTTTGCTTACGAAAAAGTGATCACAAACGATATCAGAAATCGGCGATATCTGTAAAAATTGGCGCTTTAAAAATAACAATTTTTGTGTTTAAAATCATGTTTATTTACCTTCACTCAACCTTTCGTATCCAATTTCCAGGCTTTTGTAAATGCTCCAATATAAAATCGGTGTTCATTCTAAATTTATATGACTACATTCAAAAACAGCATGATGAATATACTCCACCAATTTGAATCGTCTTACCGACAAATCGCTCGTGTCAAAAATAACATGAAAAATGAAATTTAGCCAGGTGCGACGCACTTCACTCCGCAGTTTCCAAGCATCATCAAAGATTTGCAGGCCTTTCGGAAATAAGTGCGTCGCACCTTTAAAGAGAAATCCAATGAAAATTCATTCTGCTTTACTCACACTTTTCACTATTACATTTTTATTCGCCTGCGAATACACGATACCCTTGGATAACGAAAAAGCCATCAAAAAATCGATTAAAAACGTACTTCATGAACAAGTAGCAGCATGGAACGATGGAAAGATCGACAGATTCATGGCCCACTACTGGCAATCGGATTCACTGCGCTTTGCCTCCGGTGGTGAGGTCACCTATGGCTGGACAACAACATTGCAGCGTTATAAAAAAGCATATCCCGACAAGGCAACCATGGGCATTTTAACATTTGCAATTTACGAACTCACTGTTCTCTCCAACAAATCGGCAAT
>QQUM01000467.1 GCA_008501545.1 Calditrichota bacterium | reverse complement strand
GCCTGCCCGTCGTCAGCACCCTCGATAATCTCGCATCCCGCCAGGCGAAAGTGCTCATCAGCCGCAACCACGACGACTTTTTAACCAACATCGAAAAAACTGATCGTATCGACCGTGATGAACTTGTGGAAATTGCACGTGATAACGACTGGCAACAGCAGGCTGATCGCTTCGCACAGGTATTACGAAATTTGCATTAACGTGAGTTCATTTAGAAAAAAACAGGCGTTGAAAAGATTGAAATCATAGGAACCAGAAGTCCGGCCGGAAAGTCCCGGATTTCGTCATTCCGTCATGCTTTTAGACGAAACGAAGTTCGGCGTAAGCAAAATCCATCGTTTGGCAGCCTAAACAAATGCTGGATTCCCAATAAAAGCATTTGGGAATGACGGTAAAAAAAGTAACTTTCCGGCCAAGTTACGAGTCCGAAGACGCCCCGCCGGGGACAACGTGCATTGTGCTCAGCGGGACGCTTTCGCTCTCGTAATTTTTGGCCTGTCAAATCATGATAATTTTACAGGAGAATTTATGTCTGCCAGCTTATCGATATTTACACTCCGGATTTCTTATTCGCTACAACTTTTCATCGTGTTCCTTCTCACTCTCCAAACACCGCTCTCAGCCCAGGTTGTACAGCCTGGCGACAGTATGCTTGCTGAACTGGACAAACGCGTTGAAGCCCACATGAGCAAAAGCAATATCCCCGGCGGATTGGTGGCCGTGGTTTCGAAAGGGGAAATTCTTCACCTGCGAACCTATGGATTCGCAAATGTCGAGCTTGCCGTTCCGGTCTCCGACAGCACTGTCTTCGAAATCGGCTCCATCAGCAAGCAGTTTGTCGCTGCTACAGTTATGCTGCTCGTGGAAAAAAACAAACTTGCCCTTGATGATCCCATTCACAAATACCTCGCCTATTTGCCCAGTGAATGGCTTGGAGTCACGATCCGACAAATGCTGACACACACCTCCGGTATTCCCGATTACGAGGAAATTCGCACCTATGATGCTTACCGTTTTCGCCTGACGCCGGAGGAGGTTATCCGCATTGCCCACTCGCGACCGATGGATTTTGCCCCCGGCACTGGACGCTATTACAGCAATACAGGTTATTTTCTTTTGAGCATGATCGTCGAGCAGGTTGAAGGTGAGCCACTGGGCCAGATTCTGCAAAAACGAATTTTCAAACCACTACAAATGACACAGACCAGATTTGCTGATCCGGAAGCCATTATTCCCCATCGTGCTTCCGGCTACTGGGTGAATAAAGTGAATCAGCTCATCAACCGCCAGGCCACCGAGACCTCGTCAACGCTGGGTGCTGGCGGGCTCCTGTCATCAGTTTACGACCTGGCCAAATGGGATGCGGCGCTCCATGGTGACAAATTTCTCAGCGAAAAATCCAAAACAGAAATGTGGACGCCTGCCATACTACCAGACGGCAAAAACACGGAATATGGTTTCGGCTGGCGTGTGGCGCCCTACAAAGGATTGAAATCCCAAAGCCACAGCGGACAGGTTGCCGGATTTGTTGCCTACTTTTCCCGTTTCCCTGAACAAGAAATAGCCATCATCATTTTTCTCAATCGATATCGCGTTCGCGCAAATCCGATCAAAGATGCAGTGGCCCATACTTTCATGCCGAGTCTGGGTCCGCTTCCGGAGTAAAAGATATGAAGAAGCCCTTGCCACCATCCTATTTCATCGCAGCAATCGGACTGACTGTTTGTTTGCATTTTCTCGCACCCTGGTACCAACTCATCAAGTTGCCGTGGGGGCTTCCCGGCCTCCTGCCGATCGCAGCCGGGATTGCGTTAAATCTCATCGCTAATCAAGCATTGAATATATTTAAAATTATCGAGAACAAATCACCATGAGTAAAAAACTTATTCTCGCAGGTTGTCTCTTTTTTCTAATGCGCAACATATCATTTTCACAGCAACAAAATTTCGAGTTTTTGCACGGACTCAGGGGAACAACCTATCACCAAATCAACTACCATGCGCTTCAACAGACCTATCACATTTATGTGATGGCACCTGAAAAAATTGACAATGACCAAAAATTGCCGACCGTTTATCTTTTGGATGCTGGCATCACGTATCCTTTGCTTGCGTCTTATTACAACTATTTGCGACTCGGCGAAGAGCTGCCACCGTTGGTTATCGTTGGTATCTCCTATGGCACCAATGATTGGCAAAAAGGAAATATGCGGAGCCGGGATTTTACTGCACATGCTGCAGACCGGTCGTTTTGGGGTGGCGCGCCTGATTTTGCTGAATTTCTCAGTGCTGCGCTTTTTCCTCTTATTGAGGATAATTATCCATCAGAGGCTGCAAAGCGGATAATCTTCGGGCAATCCCTTGGTGGACAATTCGCATTATACGCAGCACAGGCAAAGCCAAATTTATTTTTTGGGCATATAGCAAGCAATCCGGCACTGCACAGAAATTTGGATTTCTTCCTTGAGACAAAGCCTGTAACAGAGAATCAGAAGAAAATATCACGCGTATTTGTCTCAAGTGGAAGTGAGGATGACACAAGATTTCGTGAACCGCTTTTAAAATGGATTCAATTTTGGCATCATCAACAAAATCCTCCCTGGCTACTGAAAACGGTAACTTTGGAAGGGCACGGGCATTTCTCAGCTGCTCCCATCGCATTTCGCAATGGTCTACGATGGATTCTGCAGGAGAAGTAGCTACATCATTTGCTGGAGTCCAGTGGATCGTCAGGATTACAATTGTGAGTAGCCAATTTGGGAGATGGAATTCTTCTCCCCGCCCTTCGCAGTGCCAATGCAATTGAATCACTTTACAAGATGCTTCGACTTTACGTCAACACACATATGTCGGACTCAACGAAAGGAAGTGACATGCCAGTACAAAACCGAAAAGTACAACTTTTTGTTTGGATTCTCTGCGTGAACAGCATTTTCATAAGCTGCTCGAATGATGGTCCCACGAAGGAAAATTCTGGGGGTGATTTAAGTATTCTCATGCCTCTTGAGGGGGAGGTGCAAAATATCCAATTAGCTGCAAATCAGGACGTTCAGTTCACGCTGACACTCCAGATACCACCGGAGATTAAAATGATCGAAAGTGCAACACTTAATGTTCAGGAAACGCTGAAGCACGCCTCCGTCTCCTACCAGGGAAGCGCAGGAAAAGCAGCTTTGCTTGGCGCAATTTTTCAAAACGAGGCAACCGGCAGCATACTCGTTCGAGTTGATGATTCGCCGGAGACGGCGTGTGCCAGTGCGATAACGTACGGCCCGTACGATCTGGCACCAGGCTTTTTCAGCTCGCCTGATCCTGAAGAAATACTCCTGGATCAGCCTTCCATACAACTCGTGAACCGGGGAACAGTTGCACTCTGCCTTATAATGCATTCCTCTGTAGATGCAACGGTGAGCATCGATGAAGTCGCAGTCGATATGGTGCAAAGCGACTGCCCGGATGTGGCAGATTTCTCCGGCATGTGGACGGGAACATACCAATGCGGGAATTCGTGCGGACCAGGATTTGGTGGCTCAATAACGCTGACAATTTCACAAGATGGCGCATCTGCAACGTATGTTGACGATGGAGAATATTCTTACACCGGTACAGTGTGCGGTGACGTTTTCAGATTTGAGAGAATCGATGAATATGAGAAGGAAAGCGGGACGTTAACACTTATTGATGCGAACAGTGCGGTGAAACGTTCCACATGGCGCTCTCGCTCGGAACCAACCTGCTTTGGCAATTGTGTGGATTCGCTTTATCGGGTAAGCAATTGATGATGAATTATTGTAGATAATTCACAATCTTGGCAGACACAAATTTTATGGTTCAAATCTAATTACAAAGACAAAAGTTTGCTAAAAATATCTGAAAATCATGAATTTATTATATCCAGCATTGTCTCGTGAGAATATGGATCAATATCTCCATTTGTTAGGTGTGAGAAAAAAGAAGCCGAGCCTTGAAGCATTGTCTGAGCTCACAAGAGCACATTTATGGAATGTGCCATTCGAGAATCTATCAAAAGCATATTATAGAACACATCGCGATGTGCGAAAAATACCAAGTCTGGAACAATTCATCGAAGGTGTTGAACGCTTCCAGTTAGGCGGAACTTGTTACACGAACAACTATTATTTTTGTCAATTACTCGCAAATATTGGATACAAAGTAAAGTTGTGTGGAGCAGATATGGCCAATCCGGATGCGCATATTGTCAGTCTGGTTACAATTAGAGAGAAAGAATATCTGGTCGATGTCGGATATGCTGCGCCATTCTGGAATCCAATTCCCCTAGATTCTGATAAAGATTACACCATCCAGTTTGGACAAAACCGCTATGTACTAAAACCGAAAGATAAAACAGACCGTTCCAGGATGGAATTTTACAGGGATGGAGGGTTGAATCATTGGTATGTGATAAATCCCCTCCCCCGTCAAATCCATGAGTTTGAGCATATCATAATCGAATCTTATCGACATGATGCCACCTTTATGAATGCATTATTACTCACAAAATTTTCGCCTTCCCAATCATATATAGTTCATAACATGACCACAATTTTTTGTACAGCCAGCAAATCAAACATCAAACGACTGGGAGGAAAGGATGAATTAGCAGGTGTTATCCAGGAATGGTTTGGCATCCCGAAAGAATTCGTAGTAACTGGGATTAATCAATTGACGGAGTTCCGGGATGCATGGGATTGATATACAATTCATCAACAATGAAAGGAATAGCTTATGTTGAACTTAAAAGAACAGCTGGAAACGGGTAACATGGAGGTAATCGGGAAAGGTAATTATGATTTCATTGAGGAACTTTTCACTACTGATTATATTGCACATGCAGGTGGGAAGGTTTACAAAGGACACGAATTTATTCATCGTTTCATCAAGCTACTCCGGACGGCAATTCCGGATATACACGTAATAAAGATCGAAATACTTGCTCAAAGCGGAAACACCGTTACCTGGCAACGTACTTTAACTGGTACACACATGGCAGACATGATGGGTGCGAAAGCAACACATCAAAATCTACGATGGCAAGACATGATGGTATCTCGATTTGAGGGCAATAAAATTGCCGAAGAATGGACTGTTTCCGAACTTGCAGGTGAAATGCTCTCTAAATACTCCGTTAGTTAGATCTTTCAAAAAAACTGGAACACTTTATTGACATGTTACCGGATTCCCAACAAGCAGCAGTGGCATCCAGAACAATAAATTCAAAGAATGGTCAATTCCGGATTGAAGAATGAAAATTTTAATCACGATCCTTACAACTATACTTGCTGTGGTAACGCCTTTCAATCCTTTTTACGCAAGCTGTGGGCTAAAAATTGATCACACCCCAATCATTGTCTATAATCTGGAGGATGCAGAAGAAGCATTCAAAAAGCTGGGTTTCGTAATCAAACCCGGTTACAAACACAAGAATGGTATTCTGAACAGTCACGTAAAATTTACAAATGGTACCGAAATTGAATTAATTTCCGTTAATAATCCCAGAGATGATATTGCACGAAGCTATACGAAATTTCTTAAAAATGGAGAAGGAGGAACATATTTAGCTCTTTCCACAGATTCACTTTCCAATACCCGTTTATTGCTTGAAAAAGCTGAAATCGATTTTGAAATTCTATCCAAAGGTTTTTTCACGTACATTATTTTCCCAAGAACTCCGGGGCTGCAACATATTTTTATCATTCACTACAAAAATACATTTCAAACGCCAAAAGAATACTTTGAGCATGCCGTAAAAACCAAGGGTATAACAGATGTTTCAATAACTGGCAACGAGAATACTATGAAATTTTTTAAAGCTTTCGGTTGTTTCGCCATAAACGAATATAAAGCTGACAAGGGAATTGCATATGAGCTAACCGATGGCAGAGTTACTCTGGTGCCTGCAGACAAGTCCCCCATTTTTCGTGTCAAAGGTGTCAATTTAAATCCTGAAAAAAACACCGCTGAACCAATTAAAATTTACGGATTTGAACTAATTTTGAATTAGTGTTCAATCAAAAATTAAGTCAGAGTTTCAGTATATTTTGGGCTCATTTATTCACATTCATCAGAATTTTGAGCAGTAAAATTTATCATCCGATCTCTATGCCAACTATCGCCAAAATCTATACACACATCGATAAAATCAATTGGTCTGATAACAGCAAAAACATTACATTTTTTTGCATTTAATAACCCAAATTTAGCCAACAACAGGAGAAAAACTTTATGAGCAACGAAAGCAAATGTCCGGTAGCACATGGAGCCGGCGGTGGCACATCAAACAGGGACTGGTGGCCGAACCAGTTAAATTTGAATATTTTACACCAGCATTCTTCAAAGTCCAACCCGATGGATGAAGATTTCAATTACGCAGAAGAATTCAAGAAACTCGATCTGGAAGCCGTTAAAAACGATCTTTATAAATTAATGACCGACTCACAGGATTGGTGGCCGGCTGATTACGGGCACTATGGCGGTTTGTTCATTCGTATGGCCTGGCACAGCGCCGGGACTTACCGCATCGGTGATGGCCGTGGTGGCGCAGGAACCGGCACACAGCGTTTCGCTCCCCTCAACAGCTGGCCGGACAACGCCAATCTCGACAAAGCCCGATTCCTTTTACTGCCGATCAAACAAAAATACGGTCGAAAAATCTCCTGG
>QQUM01000614.1 GCA_008501545.1 Calditrichota bacterium | reverse complement strand
CAGAAATCCAGTATCGTGTCCCATTGCACCGATGCTGGATTTTTTTATTGCATGGTGTATAAAAGTTTTATAAACTCCCGCCTTGAAGTTTTCTGTATCAACCAAATTATTATAAAATCCCAAAGTGAAGGAGCTCTAAATGAAGTTTTTTTCAACTCTGTTAAGTATATTGCTGCTCGTGTTTCTGATCGGATGTGGTGGTGATGACGCTGCTGAAAAAACTGCGGACAAACCAGCAAATCCAGGTGGACTTACAGATTTTGAAATGGTAAATGGTATTGGGCCCGTAAAAGAGAAAATACAGCTTGGCGAAATCGATGCGGAGATGGTAAAAGCCGGTGAAGCATTGTTTACCGTAAAATGTGCGCTTTGCCACAAACTGGATGAACGGTTCATCGGTCCCGCCCAGCGGTACACTGTAGATCGTCGTACCCCGGAATACATTTTGAATATGATATTAAATCCTGATGAAATGACAAAGAATCACCCTACCGGACAAAAAATGCTGGCAGAATATAAAACACCGATGACAAACATGAATTTAACCATGGATGAAGCGAAACAGGTTCTTGAATATTTACGTGCGATTGCCAAGGATGGGCACGAAAAAAACATTGAAGCCGCACCTGTTTACCAAAATGAAAAATAAGAATTCACCTATCAATTCATTTATATTCTTGTTTGAAAACAATTTTTCTTGACATTTAAGATTGGACTGAATACTTTAAGACAACCTTTCATGCTGTGCCAGAATTATAACCAGGGATTTTTCTGGTGCGAATACGGTCCCCCTGAGAAAGAGAGGTGATCCTATTCATAGTCGAATATTAATAGGAGCCTCTGTTCGAGTCTGCTAGCACCAGGCTGACAGATGCTCCAAGAAATTGAGACCCCGCTTATAAGCGGGGTCTTTTTTTATTGACCTTTTTTTTATTGACCTGTAATTAACAAAATTAAATGCAGGAGACTGTGATGAAGAATCGAACCGGAATAAATAGGCGTGACTTTATGCGCACGGCGATAGTCGGTGGTACGGCCGGCGTTCTCCCCTTATCCATCTCTGCCCTACCCAAAAACCAGGAATCGAATAAAACACCGGTAAAAATGGAATTTCGCACATTGGGTAAAACCGGATTGAAAGTTTCTGCGATCGGAATGGGTACGATGCGCACAACCGATCCGAACGTCATTCACTATGCCATTGATTCAGGTGTAAATTATTTTGATACCGCCCACTGTTACATGAACGGCAACAACGAGTCGATTGTTGGCACCGTACTGAAATCCCGCCGCAAGGAAGTCATTATTGCAACAAAAGTGCATATTGCCAATGAAAAAACTATGACTTCATCGGTGGAAAGCAGTTTAAAGAGCCTGCAAACGGATGTCATCGATGTCATACAGTTGCACAGCCTGAAGCGCTCAAGCCACTCCAAAAATGAAGATGCGATGAATACCCTTGAGAAGCTGCGTAAACGTGGCTTGGTGCGGTTTGTCGGTTTTACAACACATAAAAATCAGGTCGAAGTCATTGAAGCAGGAATAGAGACCGGATTTTATGACACTGTACTCGTAACTTACAGTTATAAGTCAGATGCGGAAATTGGAACGGTAATCGACAAAGCTGCAAAAGCCGGTATGGGCGTCATAGCCATGAAAACACAACAAGGCGGCTACACAAGTGATCAATTTAAAAAACTCAGTCCCCACCAGGCTTCTCTGCGCTGGGTGTTAAAGAATCCCAACGTTCACACAACAATTCCCAGCATGGTTGCTTTCGCGCATGTTGATGAGAATGTTGGAACGATGCGGCATAAATTCGGTGCTGTTGATCAAAATACACTCGAATTATATGGGCAGGTATTTAGTAAAGAAATTTGCAATTTTTGTGGTTCCTGCGATCCACAATGTGCGCTGCAAGTTCCGGTTCAAGATATCAACCGCTGCCTTATGTATGCTGAAGGTTACAGAGACTTCAACCTTGCTCTCGATACTTATCGTGAACTTCTAACAGAATCACAGGTCAACGCCTGCATTAATTGTGAATCCTGTCGTGTACAATGCCCCGTCGGGCTCGATATCCCGAACCGTTTGTCAAAAGCACGTGAACTCTTTAATCCTGTATTTGTTTGAGGAAATAATGTATAAGAATTGGATAATTTTTGTTCTGTTTTTTAGCATCCTGCCGGGATGCACGAAAAACGAGACAGCTTCCGATAAACTTGTTGAAAGCCTGCCGGATATTGAAGGCTGGCAATTAGTCGAACAGCCAAAAACTTACACAGAAGACAACCTTTTTGACTACATCAATGGCAATTGTGAGCTGTATTTTCCGTACGGATTTGTGCGGTTATTAAGTGCAACTTATGAAAATCCGACCAATTCCGATGAAACGCTGGTTGTAGATATTTACGACATGGGTACGCCACTCGGCGCATATGGTGTTTATTCCAGTATGATGCACCCGGATTATGCATACAGTGACGTTGGTTGTGAGTCAATCCATTCTGATCAACAAGTTCGCTTTTGGCAAGACCAATACCAGATAGAGATAAACTGTCCCCAGCCATTTTCAAATACTCAAAACTTAATGAAAATTGTCGCTTCTTCTCTATCGAAAAATCTACCGGGATGCAAAGTACCAAAGGAACTTTCATGGTTGCCCGAACAAAACCAGGAAGCACACACGTTGAAATATATTGCGGATGGATTTCTCGGTATGAGCAACATGCCGGGTGGATTTGAAGCGGATTACGTGATCGACGGCAGCCAGGGAAAAGGATTTGTTGTAAAATGCAACGACAAGACCGAAGCTCAGCAATTACTCACGAGCTACAAGGAGTCGCAAAAAGCATTTAAAGACGTCGACCTGCAGGACAAGGATACTCATTTTTCATCCTTCCACAAATACAGTGGTCATGTATGGGCTGGTGTAAAAGGTGTATGGTTTTACGGTGCTTTATCCAAAGAAAATCCGGAAATTTGTAGTGATCTCGCCAATGCGATTGCCGGGAATTTAGTGGCTGAAAATTGAAGTCACTGATTCAGAAAAAGGTGTAAAAGAACTTCAAATAGCAGGAATGTGCAGTATGGGAACTGATCAAAAGAATATGAATCGACGTGCCTTTCTTCACACCAGCGCTCGACTTGGCGGTGTGAGCGTGGCGACACTTGGCATGGGATTTTGGTTAAAAAATCGCAGTACGCGACCGCAGGAAACAATTGCTGCAACGATGAAAGAGCGGCTGATTTTACCACCGGATCCCAATCTCCCCGCGATGGTCATTGTAAATGGCGGCGATCCGCGAAAAATGGTTAACCAAGCTGTACACGAGTTAGGCGGAATTAAACGATTCATTGATGACAGCGATGTTGTGGTTGTAAAACCCAATATGGCCTGGGACCGCACACCGGAACAGGCTGCAAATACAAATCCTGACGCTGTCGCGGCGGTTGTCGCGTTGTGTTTGAAAGGTGGTGCCTCAAAAGTAATTGTAACAGATGTAAGCTGCCATGAACCACGGCGTTGTTACCAGCGTAGCGGCATTGCAGATGCAGCCAACGCAGCCGGTGCAAAAGTCATCTTCCCCGAAAAACACAAATTCCATGAAATCGCCATTAATGGACAAGTTCTCACTGAATGGCCTGTATTTGAACCGTTTCTCGATGCGGATAAAATAATAAATATGCCTGTTGCCAAGCACCACAATCTTACAGGCGTCACATTGGGTATGAAAAACTGGTTCGGCGCTCTTGGTGGAAAGAGAAACCAATTGCATCAAAAAATCAACGAAAGCATCGTAGATCTCGCTGAGTTGATGAAACCAACGCTTACCATTCTCGACGCATATCGAATTTTGCAAAGGAATGGACCTACCGGTGGCAACATCGCTGATGTCCGGTTAAACAATACCATAATCGCCGCAACCGATCCCGTCGCGCTTGATTCGTATGCAGCAAACACATTTTTTGACCTGAATCCAATTCAGGTCCAATTTGTGAAGCTTGCACATGAACGAAAAGTTGGAAATATGTATTTCGAAGAAATTCGCCAAAAAGTCATTGAAGTTTAAGGATAGAATCGCATGAAAATGCAGACGCTCGTCAAGGTACGGCGAACATCACAAATACTTTTTTTCGTTATATTCGTCCTTTTGCTTATTAATACGGAATTTACAGGTGGTTTCGACACAAGTGAACAGGATATCAGTTTGCCCTATCCTGTAGCTATCTTTTTGGAAGCCAGTCCACTTGTGGCTCTTTCAAATGCACTGTCATCCCATACACTGTATCGCAATTTAATTATTAGCCTTGTTATCATCATCCCAACATTCTTTATGGGACGCTTTTTCTGCGGTTGGATTTGTCCTCTGGGTTCATTGAATCATTTTTTTGGAAGCCTGAAATCAGAGCGCAAACGCGGGAAGCAACGAATCGAATCCAACAAGTACAAAAAATGGCAGATGACCAAATACTATATTCTCATCGCAGTTTTGGTCGCAGCACTCTTTGGCAGCCAGATTGCCGGCATTGTCGATCCAATTTCACTTACAATCCGTTCTTTTTCACTGGCAATTTTACCAACCATGAATTATGCATTGAATGCCATTCTAAATGGATTATACGGCACGGATATAGCCATACTGCGAAGCGCTGCCGATGGTATGCAGTACGTTTTGAAAAACTCTATAATGAGCATTAAAGTCGTGCATTTTCAACAGGCAGTATTTATAGGACTTATCTTCGTTACACTCATGGTTTTAAATTTACGAATCACGCGATTCTGGTGCCGTGCATTATGTCCGCTTGGCGCGTTGCTCGGCATTTTATCCCGCTGGTCGATTTTTGGATTGGAAAAAAAATCTTTAAAATGTAATGACTGCAATTTGTGCCAGTTGCACTGCCAGGGTGGCGACGATCCGAAATTAGGCCTGAAATGGCGAAAAAGTGAATGCCATCTGTGCTTCAACTGTGCTCCCTCCTGCCCTGACAATGAAATGAAATTCAAGTTTTTTCCAAAGACGCACACAACCGAAGAAAAACCGGATTTTAAACGCCGGAAATTCGTAACAAGCCTTGCAGCCGGCGCTCTGGCTATTCCACTCTTGCGCAGTTCCACAAGTCTTGATGCAGCCCCAAACAAAAAGCTCATTCGCCCTCCCGGTTCACTGGCCGAAAAACATTTTCTCGAACGCTGTATTCGTTGTGGTGAGTGCATGAAAGTTTGTCCCAACAATGCCCTGCATCCAACTTTTATGGAAGCTGGCTTGGAAGGAATCTGGAGTCCGCATCTTGTCCCACAAATTGGCTATTGTGAACCAAGCTGTGTATTGTGCGGCGAAGTATGTCCGACAGGCGCCATTTGGGAAATTTCACAAAATGAAAAAATGGGTACCAACGCAGACGGACAATTAGTGGATGAACCGATTAAGTTGGGGACTGCCTTTTATGATCGCGGTCGTTGTCTGCCCTGGGCAATGGCCAAGCCCTGCATTGTCTGCGAAGAATGGTGCCCGACATCACCGAAGGCCATATATTTGCAAGATGCCGAGGTTGTAGACAGCGCGGGTGAGGCCAGAATTGTCCAGCGGCCGTATGTGGATCCCGGCCGCTGTATCGGTTGTGGCGCCTGTGAATATGCTTGCCCAATTCAGGTAGAACCGGCAATTCAAGTGAGTAGCATTGGTGAAAGCCGGGCAAAGAACAATCAAATTCTATTAAAAAAATAGCCGTAACTTTTTCAGCACGATTTGGCGAGAAATGCTCCCTGAATTTACCGAAGGGTGCATTTCTCCAAATGACAGTGCACCGTTTCGTTTCCCACCCTACAATAGATCAGAACACTGCTTCGATATTTTCAGCATCTACTCTTACCTGAGTACTTATAAAACACCAATCCAATAACATACAAAATCACGACAACGCCTACCCACGCAACGGACGTTGCATTCATCTCCACTTTACATCTGAATAAAGCTACGCTAGCAAGAAATTCTCATAAATGGTTTCGATAGAAGCTGAGAAATATCATATATCTCCCCTTTTAACCAAATTTTCCAACCGTCACAAAATAAATAATAACTGGGCATATGACGATACCACCATCAGATATAAGATATCGAATTTTAAATTATCCAAAAGTTGAGCGAACAAAAACATATACTAAACAATGAACAATCCGTCATCATCAAAAGAAATAATCGATATGCTGATCAAAACCGAGGGCATAAAATCCATCGATTTATCCGACCTTGGATTGGTTGACCAGGAAATAATAGACCTTTTGCCAGATGATATTGCATTGCGGCACAAGGTTGTCTCTTTTGCACAGGATGAAAAAAACGTTTTTCTCGCAACGCCAAACCCGTTTGATATTCACACTCGAGATGCGGTAAGTGAGCTTATGCATGCGGAGCCCGTCTTTTGTTTCTCAAATGAAGCACAGGTTGATGCCTACTTGCGAAAATACTATTTGCATGATGATGTATTTTTAGATGAAATGGATGACGCGGGCGACAGTGAGCAAGATGGTCGGGATGAACATTCAATCGAAACGCTGAAATCGCGTGCCGAGGAAGGTCCGGCCATCCGTCATGTGAATAACATTCTCCTGAATGCAATCCAGGTACGCGCCAGTGATATTTACATCGAACCCCACGAAACTAAACTCAAAATTTT
>QQUM01000562.1 GCA_008501545.1 Calditrichota bacterium | reverse complement strand
AAGCCGCGGCGCTGGCGATTGCGCCCTGCGACGCCTCCTATCGTATCTTCTATCTGGCCGCGGGCCTGGAGAATGTCGCGCCTCGGGGCGATGAAGATCAGCCCGACTGGACAAAACTGATGGATCGGGCGATTGTCTGGCTGAACGGAGAGCAGCGCCAGGATCGGTACGCCTATGCGATTGAGGAGACGAACGGCAGCGGTATCGCCGGTGAGCAGATCAGCTACTCATTCTCTCTATTCATTATACACTTTTATTTGTAGAGAATTTAATAGGCGAGAACAAGAATATAAAAGAGAAATTATTACTTGACTCTTTTAGCTTTTTATACTATAATTACGATCTCTAAAAATAGAGGGTATAGCTCAGCTTGGTAGAGCAGCGGACTTTTAATCCGTTGGTCGAAGGTTCGAATCCTTCTACCCTCACTTTACTCAAGCGCCACTCATGGCGCTTTTTTTATTGGGATTAATTCGACTCAGTAAACACATTTTCACGCTCTCCAACATCACCCCCTTGCATTTTGTTAATTTATTGCTGGTTCGGTCATCTATGCGTTTCAATTTACAGTTAAACCGTTTCATAGACTCCTTCTTTGGAAAAATACCAGAATCCAGGTTTATAATTTGGCTATTCCAATTTGTCAATGCTCCTTTAAAAGAACCACTTCTCACGCTTCAACTCATTTGCTAGTAATTCGTCCACCATTTTAGAATGAAAATTTGGCATCATTTAGCAAATTTTCTTATATAGCGATTAAAATTAACTGCAAGTCTCAAGTTGAGACATTGTCCCAGCGAAAAACAAGGTGTTCACCAAAGTTCAATTCAAATTCATGGTGTGTTTTACCCAAAAAAGCAGCAAATATCCTGTCCTTATTTATCTGGTATGCATGTTGCTGTATGAATGATATCTGCAAAAAGCTTCCAGGGTTTAATACGCACAAAGAGATCAGCACACATGAAAAAACTTAAACTCAACACTCTCATCAATCGAATTTGCACCGAGCAGTATTCGCAGGATGATTTAACGCACTTTGTCAATCTAGTTCAGAAAATTTCTCTCAGTTATCTTAAATATCAGGAGGTTATCGGTAAAAACATTCGTTGGGAAAACACAGAGCATGGAACAGAATTAGAAGACATGGCGCTCGATTGTATCGCCGGTCTTTTTATGCGCAACGAGAATAATGAATTCGTACAATTGAAAAGATATTTTCAGCCGTATTTGGAGCAACCCGACAATTTAGAAAATGCGGAAGTCATGATTTTATTACGGCGCCTTATCATTAAAAAAACAAAGCAAGAATTATCTCGAATTTTTAAAGAACGTGATCCAGAAGGGGCAAAAATTATTCGCAACATCCGGGTTGCTGTGAAAAATGGTGATTCCTTCGGTACATTTAGAGAGATGGGGCGTGAATATATTTTTACCTATCCGGTAAATGTTGAAAGTTTACAAGGAGAAACATCTGTTTTAGTTGAAACCGAAATCGATAAAGACACATTTCTAAGAAAAGACAAGCCCACAATTCCTGAGCGAACCCTGCGGTCACACTACCTCGATGTTTATAATCCAAAGGATCATGTCTCGACTTCAATTCGCAAGATGCTCGCCGCTGTGGAAACAGACGAGGATTTTCAAAAATGCTTGCCAATGGATCTGATCGCAAGACTCATTCGACAAACCAGCCTGGAAATGGCACGAACGCGTTTAATGGCACAGTTCGAAGAGGATTCTCCTCTGGATTATGTTCGCATGAAAGAAATTGAGCAAGCCAAGAAGAAAGTATTAACAAGAGTGAGATCGAAAATTTTCTCACAGTACGTAGATTCTGGTAAAATTGAGCCAGAAAAAGGTGAGATTTACTACCGAACATTAAACGATGTTCTCGACGATATAACACATAATAAAAAAATAGAAAGTTATTATCGCCACCTGCAAAAATATCTACCCAATCTCACTCAGAAACGATATCGAGCAGAGGAAAGAACAATTTTCGAATACCTTGGCAAGTTGACGAAAAAGTGGTTTAGAGAATATTTAAAAGATTTATTGTGATTTTTACGCCAAAGATTAAGCATGTCAGTATATTGTCTATGAATATTAAATGACATGTTCAATCTTTGTGCGTGAATTAAATGAAAATCCAACACCAAATCAACCGCTTGCAGCTTTCCTGCCCCACTCCTTTTGATGTAGAAAAAATATTGATGCAATCTGAAAAACATCAATTGTTGTTTCGTGCCTTTGAAGAACATATTACCTATTGTCCAAAGTGTTTTCGTATCGTTCGAAAGCTGCACAAATTTTATGAAATTCTTGACAATGAAATGAAAAATGAGGTTTCACCACAGATTGTCGCTTTTGCAAAGGCGGTATATGATGAGAAAACTCAGGATATAAAAAATGAATAAACACTTTGGGAAGTAATTCTGGAATTTCAATACTGCATTTATCAAAAGTTTAACAAAAAAGCACCAATTTGGGTGCTTTTTTTTGTTAAAAAAAATAAGCTCCCAGACCACAAGATGATCTGAGAGCTTTTGGAGGAAGGAGAACAACAGAAAGAGTTCGTCTGAACACAAACAACTCGCCTTTTCATTTGCGTTCTACTGCTTTAACAAACGATATTTTATATTTGTTCCCTGCAAACAGCGTTGAATTTCCTCTTACCTGCAACTGACTCAATTATTCAAAACTATATTTAAAAACTCATCAACATTAGAAAAATTATCCATTATAAAATGAGGGGCTTCCCTCGACAACTGCTCCCGGCTATATTCACCGGTAGCAACTGCCAATGATAGTGCATTATGCGGCCTGGCACAGGCAATGTCGCGTGGCGTATCACCAATTATCCACACCTGGTCATTTTGTGGTCTTTTCCCGGTTTTCTTTTCGAACCGCTTAACTGCATAATTATACAACAAATTCCTGTCGTGGTTATCATCACCAAAGGCGCCGAAGGAAAAATAGCCAGACAAATTAAACTGATCTAACTTGATTCGCGCCCCCTCAGCAAAGTTCCCTGTAAGTAGTCCTAAATGAATATCCGGGTACTGGACTAACTTTTTCAGCAAAACGTCTACACCGGGACAAATCGCTTTATCCGGATGTGACCTTGGCATTTCTTCACGCAAATACTCCAAATAAACCGCGCGAAACATCTCGAGGTTGTTACTGTTATACGTAATTTTACCTGTCGCACAGGCGTTCTTGAAGATAATTTTATCCGTCATACCGGACAACGTCGCGTTCTTCAACACATCGGGTACATGAAAAATTGCTTCAAACGCTTTTGTCATCGCCCTGTGCCCGGCGCCTCCACTATTAATTAAAGTTCCATCAATATCGAAAAGCAAAACTTTCATAATTCATCCACTACTTTTAATTAGAGATAAAAAAAGCCGTTTGGAAGTAAATCCGAAACGGCTTTAACTTGTAAAAATTTTAACCTATTTAAAATAGCCCGTCAGGCCCTCTTTCGATAACATATCCATATCCGCAACAATACGGGCAGTTTCTTCAAGCAAAACATCTTTCTCTTCATCCTCGTCTTCAGGAATTTCATCATCCTTTGCCAATGGGGACAGTCCTTTTAATTTTCTGCGCTCATTAATACGTTTTAATTTTTTCGCTTCCTGCATATCACGCTCATCACGACGTTCTTTTTCGTTTAAGCTCACCATTTTATCATGGCGTAATTTATTGGCTTCTGCAATGTCTTCACGCAAGTATTTAAACTCCGGATTTTTTGCTGAACGCACTTTATAGCGCAAAGAAAGTTTAGGGAGATACTTTTGAATATTCCCCTGTTTTTCAAATAAAGTTTTTCCGATCTTGTCCCATGGTAAGGCATTCTTTTGGGAAGCTTCACCAAATTCATGTATGCCATATCGCTCCGGGAACAGTATATCCGGAATAACACCCTTGTGCTGCGTGCTCTCTCCTGTAATCCGGTAAAATTTCGCAATTGTAAGCTTCAACTGCCCTAAATTGCTTTCATCAACCCGGGGAACGAATCGCTTCAATGGAATAAGATTTTGAACTGTACCCTTGCCAAAAGTTTGGTTACCTACAATGATACCGCGTTCGTAATCCTGTATCGCTGCAGCAAAAATTTCTGAGGCAGATGCACTAAATCCATTAACGAGAACGGCAAGTGGTCCATCGTAATAAACCGCTTTATCATCATCGCTCTCAACATCGACATCACCCCCACCATCCCGAACCTGGACAACGGGTCCGTGTTCGATAAACAAACCGGTGAGAGAAATAGCTTCAGGTAAAGACCCACCACCATTGTTTCGTAAATCGATAATTATGCCATCGACTTTTTTTTCGTTTAATTCTTCAACTAATTTCTTCACATCACGGGTTGTGCTTTTGTAATCAGATTCACCACGGGAATGAGCCGCAAAATCATCATAAAACAGCGGGATATCTATAACACCCATCACATAACGTTTGCCGTCATGTTGGACATGCAGTGTATCCGCTTGTGCTGCACGATCTTCCAATTTAACTTTATCTCGTACAATGCTGATTATCTTAGATTTTCCAGTGGCAATGCTTTCTTTGGGAATTATCTGCAACCGTACGGTCGTTCCTTTTTTGCCACGAATTTTTTGGACAACGTCATTTATTTTCCAACCGATGACGTCTTCAACCTCGCCATCTTCTCCCTGTCCGACGCCAATTATTTTATCCTTCGCATGCAAAAGCCCACCTTTATCGGCAGGGCCACCCGGAATGATGGCAACAACATTTGTGTATTCATCCTCACGATTTAGCTGCGCACCAATGCCTTCCAGGGAAAGGCTCATGCGAATGCGGAAATTTTCAGAGTTAATCGGTGAATAATAATTGGTATGTGGATCGAATGATTCAGTGAAGGAATTCATAAATAACTCAAAAACTTCTTCAGAGTCAAGCTCCAGTATAGAACGCTCCAGTCTTTCGTATCGCTTCGTCAATGTTTCACGAATTCCAGCATCATCTTTTCCCGCAAGACGAAGATTGAGAGCATCGTATTTTACTTTTTTACGCCAGATTTCATCGAGCTCAGCACGATTCAGTGGCCAGGGTTTGTCATCACGTTTATAGTGATAAACTTCCAATGTTGTAAAATCGAACGGAGCTTCCAATTGTTGTTTCGCAAATGTAAGGCGCTCCTGAACACGCTCTTTAAATACATTGAACATGTAAAACACAGGTCCGAGTTGCCCATCCCGTAAAAAATCGTCAAACTGGTTGCGAAACTTCTCAAATGTCTTGATATCGCTTGCGTAAAAATAGTACCTGTTGGGATCCCACGTTTCGGAGATGTATTGATCAAAAATGATTGATGATAAGGAATCAGAAAGGCTCTGGTGGTTGTAATGGTAGCGTGAAAGAAAATACGCTATTTTGCTTTCCACAATAGAATGATATGCTTCCGGTCGAACTTCTTCTGCATTGCGAGAAGCAAAGAGAAGCGGAAGGAATAACAATAAAATGGCAATTGGATAAATAGCCAGATTGAAGTTTTTCTTAAATTGGCCTTTCAAAATAGACTCCTGAGTGGAATTAAATATTGATTTCATTTAAGCTGATATAGCAACAACGGATTGAACTCAAATTATTCCTGTTGAATACATGGATACATTATTCTATAAGTCGCCATAAACGATGCCCATCTGTAGCAAATTGTAAAGCACCATCACAATCCGTCCGGGCAATAGCGATATTCAATTTTTTATATTTTGCGATACTTTCATCCGCCGGATGCCCGAATTTGTTAAAAGCGCCGGCTGATATGGATACCCATTCCGGATTTACACTTTGCAGAAAGCGCTCCTCCGATGAAGTTTTACTCCCATGATGGCCTGCTTTAAGCAAATTCGATACCAAAATATCGTTATAATTTTGCAACTCAAACTCGCCTGCAGATTCTGTATCACCCGTGAACAGCGCTGCAGAATTACCATAACGTAACTTTAAGACGAGTGATGCATCATTCCAGTTGCGCTTTATTTTTGCCTGCGCTGGTGAAGGACCCAAAACATAAAATACAGCTGGCTCGAAAGCGGTCAAAACACTGCCCCGACGGACGATCTGAATTTCTGTGCCACATTCACGAAGACGCACCAATAATTTCTGAAAAAGTTTGTTTTGATACGATGTATCTGCAAAGACAGCACGTTGTATGTGGACGTATTTGGCAAGGGTTAGAAAACCGCCAAAATGGTCCAGGTGCGGATGCGTGACGACAATCAAGTCCAGCTGACGGATTCCATTTTCCTGCAGATACGGTAAAATGACTTCCTCCCCGGGATCATATCCAGGGAATACCGGTCCAGCATCAATGAGCATGGATTTTCTGTCTGGAAACTGCAAAAGTGTCGCATCACCCTGGCCGACATCAAACATTGTTATTGTCACTTTTGGATCGCGTACACCGATAGCTTTCGACCAGATTTGCCAGTTGAGAAGCACGAATACCAAGCACAGAGCAACAAAACGAATATTTCGGTTTTTCCATTCAACAAAGGCTATAATTAAAAGAAAAAACAGAGAAACATGCAATGGTGAAGGATGAATATTATCAAGATGTGCCCATGAATAAGATGAAAAAAAGGCCGCACTGTCTACAACAAACTGGATGATCCCGTCAAAAAGATTGCCGACAAACGCCGCA